>CAYPVG010000342.1:0-6944 GCA_964414085.1 uncultured Boseongicola sp.
GCGTGGCTTTCGATGGCCGGTGCCGGTGATGTTGGTGAGCCAAACGGCGTTCCGGTTGACGAATGGGGCATTCGCATGGAAGCCGGTTCGTGTAATCCGGTGGGCGCCAGCGTCTCGCGTGGTGGCGCGGCCAACGGCCCTGCTGCGGTTTACGCAATCCGCAAGTGGGACGAGTGGCTTCGGAACTATGCGCCTCCAGGAGCGGCGTCCTATGACTTTTACCAGTCGCTTCCAGCTCTCAGCCAAGGCAATGTGGCCCAGCAAATATTCTGGTACACCGCCTTTACGGCCGACATGGTGAAGCCCCAATCCGAAGGCAACAACACGGTCGACGAAGAGGGTACACCGCTCTGGCGTATGGCACCTTCGCCGCACGGTCCATACTGGACTGAAGGTCAGAAGGTTGGCTATCAGGACGTGGGTTCATGGACCTTCCTCAAGTCTACGCCATCTGAGCGCGCGCAGGCCACTTGGCTCTATGCCCAGTTCGTGACGTCGAAGACCGTAGACGTGAAGAAATCTCACGTTGGCCTGACTTTCATCCGTGACTCCTCGGTCAACCACGAGAGCTTCACCGAGCGCGCGCCTAAACTTGGTGGTCTTGTCGAGTTCTACCGCTCGCCTGACCGGGTTGCATGGTCCCCGACCGGTATCAACGTGCCCGATTATCCAAAGCTGGCCCAAATCTGGTGGCAGCAGATCGGTGACGTGAACTCGGGTGCCTTCACTCCGCAGGAAGCCATGGACCGTCTTGCTGAAGAGATGGACATCACTATGGCTCGTATGCAGGCGGCTGACGAAGGTGCTGGAATCTACGGTGGCTGCGGTCCACGCCTTAATGAAGAACGTGATGCCGAGTACTGGCTGAGCCAGCCCGGCTCGCCCAAGGCCAAACTCGACAATGAGAAGCCACAGGGCGAGACCGTTAACTACGACGAACTCGTAGCGCGCTGGAACCAGTAGGCGCGAATGAAGTGGGCGATCGCTGCTTCCGCGGCGATCGCTCTACCTACGCAGACCGGCTCCGGGCCTTTTCCCGGTGGGTGGGGACATCTCCAAATGATCGAACTTCAGGACGTGACAAAGCGTGTAGGCACAGTCACCCATATCAAACCAACCAGCCTGAAACTGGAAGCCGGACACTTTAACGTGCTGCTTGGAGCGACAGGCGCCGGTAAAACGTCACTCATAAAGCTGATGGCCGGTCTAGATCCTATGGCGAGTGGACGCATCCTAATGGATGGCGAGGATGTGACGCGGCAAAACACGCAGAAGCGCCGGATCAGCCTCGTCCATCAGTTCTTTGTCAATTACCCACACATGAGCGTCTTCGAAAACATCGCCTCGCCGCTCCGTGTGGCGGGCTTGCCGGAGAGCGAGGTTCAGGGCCGTGTGGAAGAGGCAGCAGATCTCTTGCAGCTGCGCCCGATGCTCCAGCGCAAACCCGATGAACTGTCTGGTGGCCAGCAACAGCGCACGGCACTAGCGCGCGCCATTGCCAAAGACAGCCGGGCGGTCTTTCTGGACGAGCCGCTGGCTAACCTTGACTATAAACTTCGCGAAGAACTTCGCGAGCAACTCCCCGAGCTTTTCGCGGGTCGAGGGGCAGTTGTGGTTTACGCGACATCCGAGCCGGAAGAAGCCCTTATGCTAGGCGGGCATACTGGGCTAATGGATGACGGTAGCGTCACCCAATTCGGTAAGACGTCTGAAATCTACCGGCATCCTTCAAACCTGACATCGGCGCGTGTGTATTCTGACCCTCCGATCAACGCGGCAGAGATCAATAAGAGCGGCGTGGAGGCAACTCTGTCGGCCAATGTGCGCTGGACGCTCGAGGGCAAGGCAGCATCCCTTCCGGACGGGAACTACACGGTGGCTGTACGCCCCCACCGGGTTCTGCCTAAACGGACAAGCGAGAAGGACGTCGAACTGAACGGCCATGTACTGGTGACTGAACTCTCGGGCTCTGACTCGAGCGCGCATTTTCGGCTGGGCGATGTTGACTGGGTGTCGTTATCTTCAGGTGTCCACCCTTATAAAGTCGGAGAGGACCACGCATTCTTCATGGATCCGACGCACTGTCGGTATTTTGGCGTTGATGGGACGAGGGTCGCGTAATGGCTGAAATCAAGCTCTCCCACCTCCGTCACAGCTACTTGCCCAATCCGTCAGGCCCAGATGACTATGCACTCAAGGAAATTGACGTTACATGGCGCGATGGCGGTGCCTATGCGCTGCTTGGGCCTTCAGGCTGCGGAAAATCAACCCTTCTGAACATTATCTCCGGTCTACTGACACCGTCCGAGGGCAGCGTTGTTTTCGGAGATCAGAATGTCACTGCGCTGGCGCCAAACGAACGCAATATTGCGCAGGTTTTCCAGTTCCCTGTGATCTACGACACGATGACGGTCCGGCAGAACCTTGCCTTTCCACTCAAGAACCGCCGAGTTGATGAAGCTATCGTCGCCAAACGTGTCGCCGAGATTGCTGAAATGCTGGAAGTGACCGAGATGCTCGATACCCGCGCGTCTGGTCTGAGCCCGGACAACAAGCAGAAAATTTCGATGGGGCGCGGATTGGTTCGGGACGACGTAAACGTCGTGATGTTCGACGAGCCATTAACCGTGATCGACCCGCATCTAAAGTGGAAACTGCGTTCAAAACTGAAAGAGCTTCATCAACGGGTCAAGGCAACAATGATTTACGTGACCCATGACCAAACCGAGGCGTTGACATTCGCTGACGAGGTCGTCGTCATGCAGGACGGCGTGGTGGTGCAGATCGGCACCCCTGTAGAACTATTCGAACGTCCTCAGCACACCTTTGTTGGGCATTTCATCGGGTCACCTGGCATGAACGTGCTGCCGTGCGACCTGAAAGGAGACCGAGCGGTCTTCGAGGGACACGATGTGGCTTTGGAGGGTCCCTTGATTGCGAGCGAAGGCGCGCCACAGATTGGTATCCGACCGGAGTATATCTCCGTAGCGGATACCGGGCTTCCCGCCACTGTGACCAAGGTCGCGGATGTCGGCCGCCACTTCGTCATCGACGCTATGGTCGGTAGCACTAAGCTCAAGGTCGTCAGCGAACACATGGCACCGGATGCCGGGAGCTCAGTTCATCTCGCTTTCAAGCCTGATCAGACCCGTGTCTATCGCGACGGCTGGATCGCAACGGAGGCCCGGACATGAGAACCGAAAACCAGAAGGCATGGTTCTTTGTCCTGCCGGTGCTGTTGCTCGTCGCGTTTAACGCGCTCCTGCCGATGATGACGGTCGTCAACTATTCTGTGCAGGAAACTTTTGGAAATAACCAGTTCTTCTGGCAGGGGCTCGATTGGTTCGAGCAAATCCTGCGCTCCGAACGGTTTCAGGCCGCGCTCGGGCGTCAGTTCCTCTTCACGGCGATCATTCTCGCAATTGAGGTACCACTAGGCATTATCATCGCGCTCTCTATGCCACGGAAGGGCTTCTGGGTGCCTGTTTGCTTGGTGCTTATGGCGCTGCCAATGCTCATCCCATGGAACGTAGTCGGCGCGATGTGGAACATCTTCGCGTTGCCAAAAATCGGGATGCTCGGCTACTTCATGAATGATGTTCTCGGTGTCAACTACGACATGACACAGGACCCGCTGGCCGCGTGGATCACGATCATCGTTATGGATGTATGGCACTGGACGTCGCTCGTGGTGCTCTTGTGCTATGCGGGCCTTGTCTCGATCCCAGACGCTTACTACCAGGCGGCCAAGATCGATGGGGCATCACCTTGGTCAGTATTCCGCTATATTCAGCTTCCCAAAATGAAGACGGTCCTGACCATCGCCATCCTTCTGCGGTTTATGGACAGCTTCAACATCTATACCGAACCTTTCGTGCTGACGGGCGGCGGACCCGGCAATTCGACGACGCTTTTGTCGATCGACCTCGTCAAAATTGCTCTCGGACAGTTCGACCTTGGACCCGCAGCAGCCATGAGCCTGATCTACTTTGCCATCACTCTCGCAGTGAGCTGGATTTTCTATGTAGTCATGACAAAGGACGACCAGTGATGAAGAAGCGCGCCCTCATCCCCATCGTCTATATTCTGTTTCTGATGACGCCGATATACTGGCTTGTCTCAATGAGCTTCAAGACGACAAACGAGATTCTTGCGGGCTTCTCACTCTTTCCGCAGACATTCACGCTCGATAGCTACATCGCGATCTTTACCGATCCGACGTGGTACTGGGGATATATCAACTCGATCCTTTACGTCTCGCTGAATACACTGCTGTCGGTGGCCGTGGCCCTCCCGGCCGCTTATGCGTTCTCCCGGTATCGTTTCCTGGGGGACAAGCAACTGTTCTTCTGGCTTCTAACGAACCGCATGGCTCCGGCAGCAGTGTTTGCCTTGCCCTTCTTCCAGCTCTATTCCTCCATCGGGATTTTTGACACCCATCTAGCGGTGGCTCTAGCACATTGCCTCTTCAACATCCCGCTGGCGGTCTGGATTCTCGAAGGATTTATGCGTTCGATCCCCAAGGAGCTGGACGAGACAGCCTATGTCGATGGCTATTCGTTCCCAAGATTTTTCATCAAGATTTTCTTGCCAAACATCAAAGCAGGTGTCGGCGTCGCTGCCTTCTTCTGCTTCATGTTTTCATGGGTCGAAATGTTGCTGGCAAAGACGTTAACGGCGGTCGAGGCCAAACCGATCGCGGCCGTCATGACCCGTACGGCATCGTCTGCAGGGTACGAGCTTGGGCTTCTCGCCGCGGCGGGGACACTGACGATTATTCCAGGCGCAATCGTGATCTGGTTTGTCAGAAATTACATCGCGCGCGGCTTCGCGATGGGGAGGGTCTGATCCATGAAACACTTTTTGGCTCTCGCTCTCTTGCTCCCCGGACAGGCTTTTGCTCAGGCGGCAGGTTGGGGCAACGTTGGGCAGCAGCAAGAAGAAAAGGGCTTCTCCTGGACTGACCCTTTATGGCCGGATTTCTGGATGGCTTGGACCCCTGCGACTTTCGCGGTTTTCGTCGGCATCTTTTCGGCAATTGCGTTCATCGGCCTCCTTGAGGGCTTCAAGTACAAGGATGGAATTGAGCGCAAGGGTGTCCTCGGACTTACGACGACACTCGGAGATCGTCTTTTCATCACGCTATTGGGTTCGGCCTACATTTTTCTGGCTTGGCTTGGGATTGTCGGACAGCCCATATGGATACCGCTCTTCATCGCTATCGGTTGGGGAATGTTTGTTTTTTGGAAGGTTTAGCTTGCCCCGAGCAAGCAAACCGGGCTTCATGGGAGAAGTTCAGTGAAAGATACCCCAGAGACCGAAAGTCTAATGAGGAAGAAGAAAAGTCGTCATCTGCTCACCGAAGTCGAGTTGGAGTTCATGTCAGAACTTTGGTCTCTCGGTGAGGGATCTGTACGCGATGTCCTGGCAAGTTTGCCGGAGGAGAGGAACCTCGCTTACACGTCTGGTGCTACGATTTTGAGAATCCTTGAAGAAAAGGGCTTCGTCAAAAGTCGCAAAGAAGGGAAACTACTGATCTACACGCCGCTTCTTGCCAAGGACCAGTATCAAACGCGGTCTTTGCAGAACCTGTCGCGGACGCTTTTCGACGATACTCCAGCGACGCTCGTTGCGCGGCTGGTCGACGACGAAGGGCTGACAGAGTCAGATCTTGAGGAGATTCGAGCGCTGGTGGAGAGGAGGCTCCATTATGACAGCGATGAAACCGGTTCTTGATTTCGTATTTGATGCCAACGTCGTCTTCTTTGTGGCGTTCGGTCTTTGGGCACTCACGCATTACGCGCTAAGCAACAGCAAATGGAGGGATGACTACGGTCTGCAGCTTCGTCTCCTTCGCATCGTCTTTGTCTGCGTAATTCTGAGCCCGTTTCTATCATTTGCGAGCGTAACGCTTAGCCATGCAATCTGGGCGTCTGCGCCGTTCACTGTTAGTGATCTGGCTGTTGCCGCGTACTTGCGCGGTGATATAGCAATACCTGCTGTTCAGTTCGAACAAATCCTGAACACAAGAAGCCGCATATTCGATGCCGTGCTTGCAGGAGAGTTGCCGTGGATGACGGCTATTCTTGCGGCGATGGCTGCCGGATCGCTTGCGCTTTTCGGGCAGGCGCTTTGGACTGTTCTGCATATCAACAAACTCGTGAAGCAAAGCTACATTTGGCGCCGTTCAAAGACCACGGACATACGCCTATCTGACACGGTTTCTGTCCCGTTTGCCGTGCGCGGTGTGTTTCGCCGGCATGTGGTTCTGCCCTCTGATCTCATCCTGAACCAGCGAGAGCTGCGGGTCGTTCTCGCCCACGAGTTCGAACATCTCCGCCAAGGGGATGTTGAGTGGGAGCTCTTTTTCGAATTCCTTCGACCACTTCTTTATTGGAATCCGGTTTTTGTTCTTTGGAAGCGTTCCTTTGCGAGGTTGCGCGAGCTGAGCTGTGACCGTGTAGTTCTAGATACGCTGAAGATATCTCCGCAGGAATATGCTGACTGTCTGCTAAACTTCTGTCTCCGTCGAAGCCGTGGATACAACGCGGAGCGGTTAAATGTTGGTCTGGTTCGGACGCGGAATCGGGGCGCGCGCCTTGCGCTAGAGGGGCGATTGCTTGCACTTCAACGTGTGCAAGACCTGAACCGGAGCACCTGCATTTTCTGGTTTGCGGCATCTGTTCTCTTCGTCGGAATTTTCTTGGCTGCAGCATCTGTACGCGACCCTGGCGACTGGAGCCACGATAGATTGATGCTGTCGACTGTTGTGAACCTAGAGCGTATGGAGGCTTACGGATTCTAGGCGCTGGCGCGTCAAAGGCCAGATGGTCTTGAATGGGTCTTCGGTAACAGCGAACCAATCTCGGTTGGTTTGAGCCCAAACCGGACATTCGACCATTGCGCAACCATTGGCCGCTTAGAGCCCAGACTTCCAATGATTG
>CAYPVG010000343.1:0-4110 GCA_964414085.1 uncultured Boseongicola sp.
AGGCTTACGGCCTCTTCCACCGTCAAGTCATCCTTGCCGGCAAATGCCTCGCGGGCGGCTTTGGTGCGTTTTCCAAGCTTTCCCATGACTTACCCTTTCACCTCGATACCCATCGACTTGGCCGAGCCAAGGATGATTTTCATTGCCTGATCGACGTCATTGGCGCTGAGGTCCTTCATTTTGGCCTCGGCAATTTCACGCACCTGCTTGGTGGTCACAGAACCAACCACTTCACGAGATGGGTTGTTCGCGCCGGACTTCAGCTTGGCGGCTTTCTTCAGAAAATAGGACGCCGGCGGCGTCTTGATGTCCATCGTGAAGGATTTGTCCTGGTAGTAGGTGATCACGGTCGGGCACGGCGCACCGGGCTCCATGTCCTGGGTCTTGGCGTTGAACGCCTTACAGAATTCCATGATGTTGATGCCGCGCTGACCCAGCGCCGGACCGACCGGCGGAGAAGGGTTTGCTTGTCCGGCGGGCACCTGCAACTTCAGTTGCCCCATGACTTTCTTGGCCATTGGCCATCTCCTTTTTGCAACGCCCCCGGATCGCGTCCCGAAGGCTTATGTCGATGTGGTCCGGTCCGGTACGCGCGCGCCCTCGCCTCCCACATGGGAATCCCTTATTCAGGGACTGGCGGGTCGTATACCCATCCGAAAAATAACGCAATAGGGTAAGCAAATAAGGAGCAGCAGGAGATGAAAGGCCACAAGGATTATATCGCCGAGGCCAACGCGGTCGTCCCCCGAATTTCTGCCGAGGACGCTATTGCGATACACGCGCAAGGTGACGCTGTGTTTGTCGACGTGCGTGACAGTAACAGTCTTCGTAACACAGGCACGGTTGCAGGGGCACATCATGTTCCGCGCGGCATGATCGAGCTGTCGGCTGACCCCGAAAGCCCATACTACAAGCCGTTCTTCGAGAAAGATGCGCAAATCTGCCTCGTTTGTGGTGGAGGCATAATGGCCGCCATGGCAGGGAAAACTCTGCTGGAGATGGGGTACACCAACGTCACCAATGTGGGTGGTACCCAAGCTTGGATCGATGCAGGTGGACCTGTGGAGGACGTCGAATAGGCAACTGCCAACCGGTTCGCCAGAGGTCTATCTGCTTCAACGGACCATCATCATTGACAAGAAGGAAAACAGCGAGTGGCTGACGAAGAAGAGCCTCAGGGCGAGCTTACTCTCAGAACCCTCGCTATGCCTGCAGATGTGAACGTTGCGGGCGACATTTTCGGTGGATGGGTGCTATCGCAGATGGATATCGCTGCAGGCATCATTGCAACCCAACGCAGCCAAGGACGAGCTGCAACCATTGCAGTTGATGCGATGAAGTTCATCCGCCCGGTGCATGTGGGCGACATTCTTTGTGTCTACGCACGGATCGAACGCGAAGGGCGCACGTCAATGGGGATCGGCCTTGAAGCTTGGGCTCTCAGGAACCGCTACGGGAAGCGCGAGAAGGTAACCGAGGCAACGTTCACGTTCGTCGCCCTCGACGAGGACGGCAAACCGAGGCCACTTCCAAGCACTTAGGAGGCAGCGATGCTCAATCATGTCACGAAGGGTGAAGGAACGCCGCTGGTCATATTGCACGGCGCCCGGCTCGATCACCGTCACATGATGGACAGCCTGGAACCGGCATTCCAAGGCCTTGAAGGCTGGAAACGCATTTATGTCGATTTACCCGGACACGGCCTAAGTCAAACTCAGGCGGTCATCAACACTCAAGATGACCTTCTTGATGCTCTGATTACATTCCTCGACGATCTTCTTGGTGACGAACCTTATGGCGTGATTGGCGAGTCGCGTGGAAGTTATCTGGCGCAAGGACTAGCGCACAAGCGGCGCGAACGGATTCTCGGAGTTGCATTAATAGTTCCGGGCGGCACGCCAGGCTCTGACCCCTCTCTGCTCCCCAAGCACGAAGTTCTCAGACCGGATCCCTCTCTCCGCGATGATCTGCCAGACAATCAGGTATACCGTTTCGAGAACTTGATGGTAATCCAGAATCAAAGTCTGCTGGACCTTGCCGCCAATCACAAAATCCCGGCCATGAAACTCTTCGACGCTGAACAGGAAACTCGCATCTCCCGGTCATTCCTTTTTGCGCACGACCTAAGCGGCGAGGTTCAAAAACATGACGGGCCTGCCGTGATCGTCGTCGGCCGCCAGGATGCAATGTCTGGGTATAAGGACGGCATAGACCTCCTTGATGCGTTTCCGCGAGCAAGTCTTGCCGTGTTGGATACAGCGGGCCACGCCGTCGCCTGGGAGCGTCCGGAGATATTCAAGGCATTGATTGTCGATTGGCTTGAGCGGCTCGCGTACGAAATAGCTAGATAGCTTTCTTGCCACGCACTTAAGTTTTCCGCCAAACCGATATGTGACGCCGACTCATTTGGTCGAATGCGGACTTCTCCCAGTCCGACCAGCGATGCTCTAGTTCCATTCCCGCCATCTTCGCCATTAAGTCCATTTCGGACGGCCAGGCGAAACGGAACGGAACCGAAAACTTGCGTGTCTCACCGTCTTCAAACCAAACGTGGTGCGACACGTAGTTCTGCGTCGCCACGTCGATCTCGTCGACGCCCCAATGCGACTCCGACCGTTCGAACGCGCGAAGCGTTTCGCCCATCTTGAGGAATTGCGCGGGCGGCACCAAAGTTTCCACCACGAAGCGCCCACCTGATGACAAGTGCTCAGCCGCGTTTTGGAAGCAGGCCACTTGAGCGTCCTGTGTCGTTAGGTTGTCGATGGTATTGAAGACCAAGAAAACCAGCGAGAATTCCCCTGCTACCTTCACCGAGGTCATGTCACCGATCACAACGTCCATATCTGCGCCGCCAGCCTTGGCCCGCAATTGTTCGACCATTGGCTTGGAGAGCTCGATGCCACTGACTGAAACGCCCTGCTCGGACAAAGGCAAAGCCACGCGACCTGTCCCGATGGCAAACTCCAACGCCGCGCCGCCGTCTGCCAGCTCGGTCAGACGCTCGACCGTAAGCCGCAGTATCTCGGGGTCGCCCGCTCCGTCGGCGTCGTAGGTTTCTGCGATGCGCGCGTCGAAATAACCGTCGGAGTCCACCGAATTAGCTCTGCTTGGAAACCTGTGTGAATTCCAGCTCGACAGGTGTCGCGCGGCCAAAGATCGACACAGTCACCTTCAGGCGCTGGTTCTCGTCGTCGACTTCTTCCACAGTGCCGTCGAAATCTTCGAACGCGCCGTCGTTCACTTTGACCTGCTCGCCAACCTCGAAGGAGATCATCAGCTTCGGCGCGCTCTCGCCTTCTTCGACGCGGCCGAGGATCGCCTGAACTTCAGCATCACGCATTGGCATCGGACGGCCCTGCGGCCCAAGGAACCCGGTAACGCGGTTGATCGAATTGATCAGGTGATAGCCCTCGTCCGACATTTCCATGCGCACAAGGACATAACCTGGCATAAAGCGACGCTCTGCTGTCACCTTCTTGCCGCGACGAATCTCGATAACCTCTTCGGTCGGCACCAGTACCTCTTCGATCTCATCTTCGAGGCCTGCGTCGATCACGGATTGACGGATTTGCTCGGCAATCTTCTTTTCGAAGTTCGAGAGCACGCTCACCGAATACCAGCGTTTCGCCATGGGTCTGTCGTCCTTTTTGTTCGCGCCGGGGAGTCCCGGAAATAAAAGGGGCGTGCAACTCGGTGCACGCCTCAACGCTGCTGGCTTTACCGCTCGCGCATTGGGAATTCAAGTCAAAGTTCTATGAAAGACGCGACGCGCCTAGCCAAACATCGTCAGGATGCCCTGAAGGCCCTGACGGATCAGAAAATCGACAAGAAAGAAGAACGCAGCCGTCACGATAGACAGCAAGAACACCATAGACGACGTCAAAGCCACTTCACGACGTGTCGGCCAAACAACTTTGGCAACTTCGGCACGCGTTTGCTGGATAAACTGAAGCGGGTTAGCCATGGATCATCTCTCTTTCGAACTGAACGGCAGATACGCGCTTCGTGCGGCCGTTTCAACCCGTGTCGCTTTCACGTTTTCGACGGGTGGTGGTCTTGGCAGGGGCTGAGGGACTCGAACCCACGACCCTCGGTTTTGGAGACCGATGC
>CAYPVG010000344.1:0-5104 GCA_964414085.1 uncultured Boseongicola sp.
GGTCGACAATCCGCCGACACGTGCCAGGGCCTCGATCGCCGAAATGCTTTGCGTATCAAAGGGTACGTTTTGTTGAGCACCTGTGGCACCCAGCGCTGTGAACGAACGTGAATCCTCTTCCACAAGGATGCGGTCACCGCCTCGCAGCGCCACATCCATCTGCGGAGATGTGTACAAATCCTGTAGCCAAACCGTGCCGGTGTGCGCGCCGCGGATCAGCGTCACCTGCGTGATCTCAGGTGGCAACGTGATGCCCCCTGCATTGGCGAGCATTGCCGTCAACGTCCGTGTTGGCCGCTCAATCGGGTACACGCCCTGCGCGCCAACGCCACCAATCAAAGACACCGTTGCTCCGTCACCTGGCATCCGGCGGATCACCACCTGCGGATCGGGCGTTTGTGCCTCAAGCTTCTCGGTAATAATCCGGCGCACAGCCTCTGTCGTGTTGCCCGCTGCGCGAATGCGGCCAGCGTAAGGGACGAAAATAAAACCAGAGCCATCGACCTGGATCTCTTCCAATGACGAACCACCCGCCGACGCCGATGCCAAAAGCCCGTCCTCAACGTTCTCCCAGATCGTCAAGCCGAGCGTGTCACCTGGGCGGATCATGTCCGATCCGATCACAGCCGCTTTCGTCAAACCATCTGCAAACCCAAGGGCAGGGACAACCGACGTCAGTGCCGTGACTTGATCGTCCACCGTCACTACAAAGCTGTCGCCCTGACGCTGAACCGCGCCGGAGAATATCTCGTTTTTGGTGGGGCCTGACCGGGGAAGCGCGCACCCTGCCAGCATGGAGGTTGCGACGCAAAGGGCGACGAACCGCGCCCGGCGTTTGCTAAATCTGCTCACTGCTCGGTCTCCTCGACCTTATTTTTTGCCTGCCTCGGCTATTTTGTAAGAAGCCTAGACACGCAAAAGCGCAATTTCCAGCACAATTGCAGCCCCTTAGGTGACGAGGCGAATGTGTTGCTGCCCGGTCGCATCGCTTTGAAGCCGTTTTTCATAAGGCGAAAGCGCATCCAACATCAGGTCAGGCAACGCGCGATACAGTTTTCGACGACCGGTCGATGAATAAAATCCACCCGATACTTGCGACGTTTCCAACAGAAATTGCCGATAAACCCAGTAGGCTTCCATATCCGGGCCATCCGGCTCGGCAAAGAACTTCGCCAAACTCTGACGGCTCACGAACTCGGGGCGGTGATACGTCGCTGCACCAAAGGCCTTGAGGGGCAATCCGCGCCAAAGCGCCGGTTCAGCCCCCGTCGAATTCGCGGGCACAACACTCGTTGCGCGATCCAGAAGCGGGGCCGACTTGCCACCTGTCACCAGATGAACGCGCTCCGAAATGCCATGGGACTTTGACAGCACCGCCACCAATTCCGACAAATCTTCGCGTCCATCCTCCAAAGGATGCGCCTTCACAACCAAATGGTGATGGGCACGCGATCCCGCGGCAAACCCGGTCAAAACGGTATCGAGAAACTCCCGCTGAGACGCAAAAGGTGTGTTGTCTTGAAAGTTCGCATCATGCGCCAATTGGCAAAGTACAACGTGATACGGAAACGTCGCTCGCTTCATCTTTGCCATAGCAAGTCGCCTTGCCATCCGTCGTTTTGGCATCGCAATCAAGTGTTTGATATAAATTGGAAATTCGCCTTCTGCGCCTAATTCTCGATGAGATCGAAAGGCAGGATACGCCTTTCGGCCCGCCAGAAGAGACGCATGGTAGGCGGCCCCCCAAAACACATGCTGGCGCATGTCCCCCCAAGCGTCTCGCGTACGATGCAAAGGACCCGTCCCGTCGCCCAAAGCCTGCTTCATGTCTTGAATAGTAATCCCATGTAGTGGTGACTCTGCGTTCGTCCCACCACGCTCATACGTTACCCAATAGGGTCGCAAATACCCTTCCTCAAAAGCATGAACGCGCACGCCATGTCGCTTGGCGCGCGCAATCGCATCCGCATGGATCGGACGACTTGCGCCATAGCACACAAGGTCCGTCACACCTGCCTGAAACTTGGCATCAACGGTTTCAGGCCATGCCTCAGATGCACCGTGATACGCTTCGTAACCCGGCAACCCCCGCCAAAACAGTCGATCACCAGCATTGAAACCGACCCGCGAAACCGAAGCCCCAGCCGTCATCATTTGCCGGGCAAGCCCTGCAAAAAACGGTCCATGCGGACCTTGTAGAAACAGAAAATGCCGGGGCGTGTCGATCATCTGTCCCGCATACCTTACCCGACCACCACCCGCCAAGCCTTGCAGGCAAGCACGCTCCGGTTTACCTCCTATTCAACGCACCTCGAAGGAACCAAAGGCCATGTTCACCGGCATCGTCACCGATATGGGAGAAATCCTCGCCCTGAAGCAGGAAGGCGACCTGAACGCCCGCATCGGCACCGTTTACGATATCGACACTATCGACATCGGCGCCTCGATCGCATGCGATGGCGTGTGCCTAACCGTAATCGCCGTCGGTGCCGAACCAACCAATTGGTTCGATGTACAAATCTCGGCCGAAAGCGTGTCCAAGACAAACCTTGGGACCTGGGCCGTGGGCCGCACCGTGAACCTCGAACGCGCCCTGAAGGTCGGCGACGAACTCGGCGGCCATATTGTATCCGGACACGTTGATGGTCTCGCGAAAGTCACCCACGTCGAGGACGAAGGCGACAGCACGCGCGTCACCCTCGAGGCGCCTGCAGATCTCGCCCGTTTCATCGCGCCAAAAGGCTCAGTTACGCTGAATGGCACGTCGCTCACAGTGAACGAAGTTGAAGGCAACAGCTTTGGCATCAACTTCATTCCCCACACCAAAGCCGTCACCACATGGGGCAGGGTGGCTGTGGGAGACGACGTGAATCTCGAGATCGATACGCTTGCCCGCTACGTCGCGCGTCTTGCAGAGGCCATGAAGTGACAATGCTCGGACATAACAACGGCCCCACGATGGAAAAAGGCGCGGGCTGGCGCCGCTACGCCTGGAAGCGCGCGCGCGCAGATCTGATGCCGAAACTTCCACTTGAAGTCGCCCGTCGCCGTGTGAAACGCGCACGCGAGCTGGGCATCGACTACAAATCCTACGCCGGTATCCGCGCGGCCACGGGCCGCGATATCGTTGCGCTGATCTTCTCCTCGAACGCTCTGCGTTTGGCCAAGGAAACAGCACTCATCGAAGCGGCCCGTGCGGAAAAACTCGAGCAAATCAAACACGTGGATAGTCTCGGCTTGATCCAGCCGCCCTTCGATCCCGCAGACGTGCATGTCAAAAACCCGATCCTTGTCGCAACCGACCGCGCCCCCGGCCTCATGGACAACTGGCGCGACACTCGCGATCGTATTTTGGCACTGAAAGGCACGACCCCCGCAGACGGTATTGTCGTCATCGGCGACACCGCACTTGAACGCGATTGGTCCGAAGCCGGCCGTCTTGCCGGTTTCCTCCCCTCAGCGCGCTATTTCGCCGCCACGTCTTAAGCCGTTCCCTCTGGCCTTCGCCCACGCCATCCGGTATGCGCGTGGCGCGAAAGAGACCGGACCCGACTCATGACATTCGAAAACGCTGGCCCCATCGAAGAAAACTGGCGCGACGCGATCTCCTCGGTTGAAGAGATCATCGAAGACGCTCGCAATGGCCGCATGTTTATCCTCGTTGACCATGAAGACCGCGAAAACGAAGGCGACCTTGTGATCCCGGCGCAAATGGCAACACCCGAGGCCATTAACTTCATGGCGACATACGGGCGTGGCCTGATATGCCTCACACTGACAGGTGATCGTTGCGATGCCCTCGAGCTGCCGCTCATGGCGTCACACAACTCTTCGCGTCACGAGACAGCTTTTACGCTGTCGATCGAAGCCCGCGAAGGTGTGACCACTGGCATTTCTGCCCATGACCGCGCCCGCACCGTGGCCGTCGCCATCGACGGCGGCAAAACGGCCGCAGATATCGCATCCCCCGGCCACGTTTTCCCGCTTCGTGCGCGTGACGGCGGTGTCCTCGTCCGCGCTGGCCATACCGAAGCCGCCGTGGACGTTTCTCGTCTCGCTGGCCTGAACCCGTCTGGTGTGATCTGCGAGATCATGAACGAAGACGGCTCCATGAGCCGCTTGCCTGACCTCGTGGCCTTCGCGCAAAAGCACAACCTCAAGATCGGCACGATCTCTGATCTGATCGCCTACCGTCGCCGCAACGACAACCTCGTCGCTGTCACCCGCGAAGATACAGTCACTTCCGAATTCGGCGGCGACTGGAATATGCGCGTCTACTCCGACACTGCCCACGGCGATGAACACATTGTCCTCATCAAAGGCGATATCACTGGCCCCGAGCCGGTCCTTGTCCGTATGCACGCGCTCGATCCGATCCTCGACGTCATAGGCCTCGGACCCAAAGGCCGGGCAGGGGAGTTTGGCGACGCCATGAACGTCATCGCTGAAGAAGGTCGCGGCGTCCTCGTTCTTCTCCGCGACACCACAATGAAGATCGCCAGCGGCGACAACGCGTCTCCGCAGACGCTCCGCCAATACGGACTCGGCGCACAGATTCTGTCGTCCCTCGGGCTGGGAGATCTCGTCTTGCTCACCAATTCCCCGCAGCCGAAGATCGTCGGCCTGGATGCCTACGGCCTTGAAATCATTGGCACACGCAAAATCTCGGAGATTGGCTGATGGCTGGACATTCCGACAACGACATGGCGCTTCCAACCTTCACCAAACCGGTGAAAGTCGCCATTGTCATCGCTCCTTACTACACCGCCATCTCCAACGCCCAACTCGCCTCCGCGCGTGCCGTCCTTGAAAGCTCGGGCGCAACGCATGAGACCATAGAAGTCCCCGGCTCCTTGGAAATCCCCGCCGCCGTCTCCCTTGCACACCGCATGTCGAACTACGACGGCTTCGTCGCTTTGGGCTGCGTTATCCGCGGCCGCACCAGCCACTACGATGTTGTTGTCAACGAAAGTGCCCGCGGCCTCATGCTGCTAGGACTTCAGGGTGTCGCCATCGGCAACGGCATCATTACGGTCGAAAACATGGAACAAGCGGAAGAACGCGCCGATACCGAACGCCTCGACACAGCCGGAGGCGCCGCCGC
>CAYPVG010000345.1:0-11919 GCA_964414085.1 uncultured Boseongicola sp.
AGCACCGCGCTTCCGAAGGGCTAAGGCAATGGCGGGACAAGGCGGGCCTTAGTAACGATTTGAGGCTACAGGACTGCCGCGGCACAGCTGCGACGCGGCTGCTCAATGCCGGTTTGAGTCTTTCCGATATTGCCGGTCACATGGGCTGGTCATTGCGGCATGCGTCGAATGTCATCGAGCATTATGCGCGTGTGTCGCCGAGCGAATCTGATGCTGTCCTGATCAAGCTGGCAGAAGCCAGACAGGGTGGATCGTGAACAAAACTGTAAACGGCCCTGTAAACGGTCGGGACCGCGTAGCGTTTCAAATCTTCTAAGTCATTGAAAATATTTGGAGGCGAGTACCGGAATCGAACCGGTGTACACGGATTTGCAATCCGCTGCGTAACCACTCCGCCAACTCGCCGAAGCCGATGTTTCCATAGACTTGCGGGAAACCGTGCGCAAGTGGTTATCAGGTCCTCGTTCCGTTTCGTTCTGTACACCCGCGTTTTCGATCCGCTTGGCTCGCTCGCGTTATCTGAGCCATATAACAGCAGGGTAGGAGCCTATCGTTTCGCAGCGTAGGGGGTTTATCTCAGGTCCTGTGGCCTTGTCCAAGGCGTGCGTCAGTTCATCAATGCAAGATAAAGGTAAGGGTCTTCTGGACTTGCCCTGAGGATGCCTGAAGGAATTGCAGTCTTAGTCGCGCATTAGAAACTTGCCAAAAGCTTTGGGCCGCTGAATGCTGCCGACTTCGATTTCTGAAGCCAGTAGGGTAAGTGTCCTGCTTTCTCTTCGCCAATTCGGGGCGGCCAAACTGATCCCGGTCTTTGACCGGTTCTTCGCTGATGGGGCTTCGTCAGACGTGTACTTGCCCGCGCGAAAGACGGTGAATATTAGCAGAGCACTACTATAGTCTCGAAATAAGGCTGCGATTAACCGGTTTTGAACCATAGTCTTATAGTTCACGCTCCGAGATTGCTTGCACATCGTTCACTCATCGTGAAGGCAGAATAAATTGGTGACAGGAACAAACGATGGAAAGCCGGCCGTAGTCTATCCGGTTTTGCTCGCTGGTGGCTCCGGTACCCGCCTCTGGCCTCTATCGCGAAAGACTTACCCTAAGCAATTTTCAAAACTTACCGGATCCGAAAGTCTGTTTCAGAGTTCAATCAGGCGACTTTCAGGGGACGGATTTGCATCCCCCATCGTTGTTACCGTAGACCCATTCCGTTTCATTGTGATGGAGCAACTCGCAGCTGTTGAAATGGCTCCTCGGGCAGTGGTTATCGAACCTTCAGCGCGGAATACAGCGCCAGCAGTTGCCGCTGCTGCACTGCTGGTAGCAGCGAAAGAGCCGACCGCATTTATGCTCGTTGCTCCGTCAGACCATGTCATCCCGGACGACAAAGAATTTAGGCGCGCAGTTCAAGCAGCCAGCGAACGCGCAAAGGAAGGCTCGATAATTGCGTTTGGAATTACACCGACACGACCTGAAACTGCCTATGGTTACATGGAACTAGCGCCGGACGCAGACCTGAATTCTGCAAGTCCTCAGTCTTTAAAACAGTTCGTCGAAAAGCCCGACCAACGTCGGGCGGAGGCAATGTTGGAAAGCGGTGATTTCTTCTGGAATGCGGGCATATTTCTTGCGACGGCTGAAACTATGTTGGCGGCCTACGAGGCGCACGCGCCGGAGATCTTGGCAGAAGTTCGCGAGGCAGTTGAGAATGCAAAAATGGATCTTGGATTCACAAGGTTGTCGAACCATGCGTGGGAACGGCTACCCCACGAATCCATCGATTATGCCATCATGGAAAAAGCGGACAATCTTGCAGTAATGCCGTTCCGAGGTCAGTGGTCCGATCTTGGTGGTTGGGAGGCCGTTTGGCAGGAATGTGGGCCAGACGCCACAGGGACAGTGACCTCCGAACGAACATTCGCAATTGACTGCAAGGACACCCTTCTCCGGTCCGAGGTTGAAGGGCAGACCCTTGTCGGAATCGAACTTGAAGATGTTGTGGCCGTCGCGATGCCTGACGCTGTGCTGGTGACCCGAAAATCCGCCTCCGGAAGAACAAAGGAAGCCGTCAAAATTCTGACGGAGGCTGGCGCTTCGCAGGCGGAGCAGTTTCCTGTCAATCACCGGCCTTGGGGAAACTTTGAAAGTCTCGCCTTGGGCGAGCGATTTCAAGTGAAACGTATCAACATGAAACCAGGTGCGGCGCTCTCGCTTCAGTCTCATCACCACCGCGCCGAACACTGGATCGTTGTGGCTGGAACCGCGCGAGTCACGATTGGCGAGGACGTCAAACTGCTGTCCGAGAATGAGTCCACTTATATCCCGCTTGGGGCTGTGCACCGGCTTGAGAACCCGGGAATAGTTGACCTCATTCTGATCGAGGTCCAGACCGGTAGTTATCTCGGGGAAGATGACATTATTCGCTACGAGGATGTCTACGCCAGATCATGAGCGGTTGAGTTTGGAAGGTCTTTGCTGCGGGTTTACGTCAGAAAATCGCAGCCCGACCGTATGTAGGGTCCAACGCCAGATGTAATCATATGTTGTCCAACGGATCACAGCTTTGTTTTGCTCGGGTATGTTTTGGTCGAAACAACTAATCTCCCTCCTTCTTTCAACGAAACCTCTCAGAAGTTCGAAGTTCTCTCGCAAGCACCTAATTCGCGAGCTTGGCAGAGTGCATACTCAAATCGCAGGTTAAATTTTGGGTCGATGCGACTGCCAATATCGCTCGCCGTGATTACCAGTGGCTCGTCCAGTCTAGCATTCGTCCTGACAAGCGATCCGTTGAAGTGATCAAAGTGACTGAAATGTAGTGCGGACAGGCAATCCGCTCCGCCAAACGACCGATTGGTGATTGCTTCTCGCCACGAATGTCTTCAAGCCAAGAGGCCTCGTTCGAACGCTTGTCCGCTTGCGACATCTGGTGTGATATGGTTCAAGTCAAAAGACGAATCTGAACGAAAGAGTTTAGTTGATGACCGAATTCGCCCGCCGCCGCACAATCATGGTCGACACACAAGTCCGACCGTCTGATGTGACGAAGTTCCCGATCATTGATGCGATGCTTTCGGTACCGCGCGAAATGTTCGTTCCGGACACCCTGAAAGAAGCGGCCTATGCAGGGGAGAATATTGAGATCGCCCCGGGCCGCACGCTTCTAGATCCCCGTACCTTTGCCAAAATACTTGAGGCAGCCGAAATCCAACCGGATGACCTCGTCCTCGATATCGCTTGTGGCCTTGGATATTCCTCAGCCATTGCCGCGCACTTGGCAGAGGCGGTGGTTGCTGTCGAGGACACGGAAGACCACGCGCAGGCCGCACAGTCAGCGCTTGCGGAAGCCGACGTCGATAACGTGGCGGTGGTGCAAGGGCCTCTGTCGGAAGGTGCCTCGAAGCATGGACCTTATGACGTGATCTTGATCCAGGGCGGGGTCGAGAGCGTACCAGATGCACTGCTCGATCAGTTAAAGGACGGCGGACGTTTGGTGGCCATTTTTGAAGACGGACGTTTGGGCACGGTGCGTGTTGCCTTGAAGGCCGACGACACTGTGACCTGGCGCTACGCATTTAACGCTAACGCGCCGATTTTGGCTGATTTCAGAAAGTCCGTAGAGTTCGCGCTGTAAGGTGCTGAAAAGACATTTGAAAAAGGATTCGGCGTGAAGCGTCCAGTTGGAAAAAATCTCGTAGCCGCTGCTGTAAGTATGGTGCTTGCCACAACGGCCTCTGCTGAAACACTGACGGATACACTGGTTGCCACGTATCGCAGCTCTGGATTGATTGATCAAAACCGGGCCGTCCTTCGAGCAGCTGACGAAGATGCAGCGCAAGCGGTCGCCGCGTTACGCCCCGTTTTCAGTTACATCGCATCGTCGACCTATGTGGACAACGTCCAGGGCTCATCGACGACCACCAGCCTCGGGCTGAACGGCGAGATGCTGCTTTATGACTTCGGCCGTTCACAACTTTCCGTAGATACGGCCAAAGAAACGGTCCTCGCGACACGAGCAGCGCTCGTTGATGTGGAAAACAGCGTCTTGTTTTCGGCTGTCAGCGCGTTCCAATCCGTGCGCCTGGCGCAAGCATCAGTGGAGCTGCGCGAAAACAATGTGCGGCTTCTGAACGAGCAGCTGCGCGCGACCCGAGATCGATTTGAAGTTGGCGAGGTGACACGCACGGACGTTTCACTGGCCGAAGCCCGACTGGCTGCCGCCCGAAGCGCACTTGCAGCTGAACGGGGTGGGTTGGATCGCGCGCGCGAGCAGTACCGGACGGTTGTTGGCACTTATCCGGGCGTCCTTGGGCCAGCACCGGCGATGCCGAGCATTCCGGCGACGGAAGCCGAGGCACGCGAAGTGGCACGGCGAGAGAATCCTGCGCTTACACAGGTTCAGCATCAGGTGAAAGCGGCTGAACTTGGGGTGGAAATCGCTGCCCGCGCGACGCGACCGTCTTTGAACGCGTCCGGCGGCATCTCGGTAAATCAGGACGGGGACGAAAGTGCAAACCTTGGCATCAGCCTGTCAGGCCCGATATACCAAGGCGGTGCAATTTCATCGCGGTTGCGCCAAGCACAGGCGCGCCGGGACCAAGCGCGTGCGCAACTCTACACTGCGGGCTTTCAAGTTGATCAGGAAGTGGGCAACGCCTACGCCAACCTCGCGGTCGCCGTCGCGCGCATCAATGCGTCTCGGCAAGAAGTGCAGGCAGCCGAGTTAGCGCTTCGTGGCGTTCGTGAAGAACTGCAATTGGGTGCACGTACCACCCTCGATGTTCTTGATCAGGAACAGGACGTGTTGGATGCCCGTACAAACCTCGTCTCTGCCGAGGTAGATCGCATCGTTGCTGCCTATCAAGTCCTTGATGCAATTGGCTTAATGACGGCCGAGAACTTGCGCCTGAACGTGCCGATCTATGATCCTGCGGCCTATTACAACTCGGTGATTGATGCGCCGCGAAGCACCGTGTCCAAGCAAGGCGCTGCGCTAGATCGCGTTCTGCGTTCGCTCGGGAAAGAATAGAACCTCCCTGTTGTGCGCTCGCGCCCTCGCGGCTACCATGGTGGCGGGGCGAAAGAGTCGGACGAAATGGCAAAAGCAGGGACTGAACAAAACGTCGAGGATATGTTGTCGTCGGTTCGCCGTTTGGTGTCTGACGAGCTTCCACGTATGCCGCGGGCAGAGCCTCCCAAAGGGCCGACAGCACTTGTTTTAACAGAGGCTCAGCGTATTGAGCCACCTCTGATGGGGCACAACTCGCGCCGCAAATCACTGGAAGATCGCATCGCTGAACTGGAGGCCGCTGTGGCCAACAGTTCGGATGACTACGAACCCGATGGCAGCGAAGATCTCGAGCAACATCGCCCGAACAGCATCGTGTTTCGCCCAACGCGCCCTGTGACCAAGCCACCATTGCAGCTGACCGACGTGGTGAGCGAGGAAACCGTAATAGCGCGGGCTGAGGTGTCGGAAGAAGCCCCTGATGAAGACGAGTCACCAGAGATCGTCCAAGAGGATGTCGAGCTTGCCGTAACAGAAGCCGTCACGGAAACCGTCGCCGACATGGCAGAGGATGCGCTGGGCCAGGACGAGACGTTCGAGCGCGCTCTCGCAGAAGCGGTCGGCGTGGAAGAAATCACACCGGACGAAGACTCCAGCCCTTCAACCGAGCATGCGCCCGACGTTCCGGACGACTTACGCCCATTGATCTCAGCGATCATCCGAGAGGAGCTTCAGGGCGAATTGGGCGAGCGTATTACGCGCAACGTACGCAAATTGGTCCGCCAGGAAATTCAGCGCGCTCTGACCGTGCGCGAGATCGAATAAGCCCCAGCCTTGAATACGCCCGCCCACCTTTTGCTCGGTGCTGCCGCGTTTGGAAAAGCCGACAAAAAGGGGACGTACGCCGCCGCGTTTCTCGGAGCGTTTGCACCGGATTTTTCGCTGTACGCTATGGTGGCCGTATCCATCTGGATTATGAACATCCCCGCGGATGTCGTTTTTCGCGAGCTCTACTACTCTGACGCCTGGCAATCTGTCTTCGCTGTCGACAACAGCTTCATCGTTTGGGGCATTGGCCTTTCAATTGCGCTTTGGCGGCGATCCCCTGTCTTTATCGCTTTCGCTGCGGCTGGCCTCTTGCACTTGGCGCTCGATTTCCCACTCCACACGCATGACGCCCGTCAGCACTTTTGGCCATTGAGCGACTGGGTCTTTGAAAGCCCTGTCAGCTATTGGGACAACAGCGCCCATGCAGGAATCGTCGGACCTGTCGCCCTCACGTTGTCGGGCGGAGCGCTCGTCTGGATTTGGAGTCAAGTCAACAGTATTTGGATACGGCTGTTCGCGAGCGTGCTATTTCTCATGGAGCTTCTAAGTTCCGGCATCTGGCGATTTGTCTTCTGAGGACTAAAACGCAAAGCCAACGCGCCCTGGTTTTCGCTTTGCGTCTTGGCCCCGCTTACCTGTGAAGAGAGGAACTTCAGAAGGCGCGAGGGATCGCTCAAACGTAACACCCATTGCATGCGAAGCGGTCCAGACAACACGTGCTGGAAAGCAGATGTTTCGAATGCTGATTTCGATTAAATCGTCAGCTTCAACGTCCAGGACACCCGCAAGCTTCAAGCCCGACGCAGTCGCATCACGCACGCGCATTTGTACCGCCACATCTCCGTGACGCACCTGCACCAAAGTGTCACTTACAATTCGCCGTTTTCGATACTTCATCGCCTTTCCACCTGAATTGGAGGAACGCTAGGCGAGGAACCTTGATGGCGCGTTAACGTCTAAACCTTTAAGGAAATTAGACTTCTTCGATCCGGATCGCCACGGGCGCGCCCGCAAGAACACCGGTGCCGTCCATGGCCGCCAAGGCCTCGTCCAATGCCGTGCGGGTGGTTTTATGCGTGACGATTAGAACCGGTGCGGTCGTATCCTCGTGACCGTACTGACGCATGCGGTCAATCGAAATTCCTGCATCGCCCAAAACGGCCGCAATCTTGGCCAAAGCGCCGGGTTTATCCACCAGTGCAAACCGCAGGTAGAACGGAGCCGGGGCCGACGAAACAGCGGCCCGGACGGGCACCAATTCAGCCGCAGGTCGGCCAAAAGTCGACACACGCGTGCCGCGCGCAAGGTCAAGCACATCGCTCATCACCGCACTCGCGGTAGGACCTTCGCCTGCGCCCGCTCCGCGCAAGACAATCTGGCCAACGCTGTCACCTTCAAGCACGATCATATTGGTCGCATTCTCAAGTTGGCCGAGCGGCGATGTTGCAGGCACCAAACAGGGAGACATGCGGGTTTCCAGCCCACGCCCAGTCATCTGGGCCACGCCAAGCAGCTTGATGCGATAGCCCATATCTGCGGCCTGCTCGATGTCGTCGATGGAAATCCGCTCGATGCCTTCGATTGCCATCGCGCCAAAGTCCACCTGTGTGCCGTAGGCGATCGATGCCAGCAGTGCGAGCTTGTGGCCCGCGTCGATCCCGCCTACGTCTAGTGTCGGATCAGCTTCGAGATAGCCAAGCGCGTCGGCCTCGGCGAAAACCTTCTGATAGTCGAGGCCCGCATCCTGCATCCGTGTTAGGATATAGTTGCACGTGCCATTCATCACACCCATGACACGGGTAATCTCGTTCCCGGCCAACCCTTCAGTCAGCGACTTGATCACAGGAATGCCGCCCGCGACAGCAGCCTCGAACCGCAAGCACGCGCCTTGAGCTTCCGCCGCCAAGGCCAATGCCTGACCATGAACCGCCAACATCGCCTTGTTTGCCGTCACGACATCCTTGCCGCCGGCTATCGCAGCTTCGGTAGCCGCTTTTGCTGGGCCGTCTTCGCCGCCCATAAGCTCGACAAAGACGTCGACATCCTCACGGCTCGCCAATGCGACGGGATCGTCTTCCCAGTCATACTCCGACAGATCGACGCCCCGATCGCGATCGCGACTGCGTGCCGAAACGGCAGAGATCGTCACCATTCGTCCCGTCCGAGCAGCCAACAAATCGGCATGGGTTTGGACAATTTTGACGACACCTGCGCCGACGGTCCCCAGACCGGCGATCCCGAGGCGAAGCGGCTTGGACATAGCAGAGGCTCCTACATTAACGGCGACGTGTTAGCGCGTCGTTGCGGCAGGGACAACGGCTTGCCGTGGCTTTCTTTGATTTACTGGGCCATCCGCGCGCGCAGCCGATCGAAACTTGCCTGATCCTGTACGGGCGTGCGCAAAACGGAGGCGCGCGCGCGTAATCTGGCTGCGCGCGTGTCGATGATCTCAAACTCTGGATCGCTGGCGCTCACGGTTTCGACCGTTCCATCGATGGGCTGCAATGTTGGCCAGGGTCCAAGTGGTTCACTTGAAGCGGAATCGGGTACATCCGGCCAATCACTACACCCAGCGACGGCCAAACCGATAATCCAAACTGAGAGCTTGAACATACGCATACGCCCTATGTGCCTGCGGCACCTCGTCCGCGCAAGTCTGTCCCGACCCCATTTGAAATGAACGAGCGTTCATATACAAAGGTGTTATGGCGAGAAAAACAGGGTCACACGCTGAAATCACGGGGCCGGCAATCCGCGCGGCAGCGTTACGCCTGTTCGCGAAATCCGGATACGCGGCTGTTTCCATGCGCCAAATCGCGGCCGAAGTCGGCGTAGGGGCAGGGGCGCTTTATCTCTACACGCCAGACAAGCAAACGCTCCTCTTCGATCTCATGCATTCCCACATGACGGACCTGCTTGCGGCTTGTGACGCGTTGCCGAAAGAAAGCGATCCCGAAGCACGCCTCAACCAGTTTGTGGCCTTTCACATTGATTTCCACATCGGCCGACCTGACGCGGTCTTTCTGGCATACATGGAACTTAGAAACCTCGAACCCGATAACTTTGCGACCATCGAAGCCCAGCGCCGCGCCTACGAAGATCGTTTGGAATCCATCCTTGAAGACGGCCAGCAAAGCGGCGCATTCGCCATTCCCGATACCCGTGTTGCCACGATGGCCCTGATCGCAATGCTGTCCGGGATCCACGTCTGGTACAGAGACGGTGGCCGTTTAAGCAGGGATCGCATACAGACGCTCTACCGAGACCTCGCACTAAGGACAGTGTCCCCATGAACAACGAAGCTAAGACCGAAGAGGTACTTGCGATCTTGCCCCCCTCGCAGGGCAGACGTTGGATGGCTGTCCTAGTGTTCCTGGCGCTTGGCGTAATTTTCCTCTGGCTCGGATTAGCTAATGCGCCGTCCATGGGATGGCGCATCTTCTTTGTGCTGGCCGGTGTAGCGTCGCTTTGGGGCAGTGACGTTTTGCGTCGTGCAACCGACGACGAGATCATTCTGACGCGAGAAGTTCTGAAAACACGCTCGGGCACAATCCTCGCCCATGTCGACAACGTCGCCAAAGTGGAGCGCGGCGCTTTTGCATTCAAACCATCCCAAGGATTTCTTGTCAGACTGAAAAAGCCCGAAGCCAAAGGTTGGGCCCCGGGGCTTTGGTGGGCAAGAGGCACCTTCATTGGAATTGGCGGCGTTGTTTCCGCGGGTCGTTCCAGAGCTATGGCCGAAATTCTGACAGCGCTTACGCTCAATATGTTGCCGTCCTACGACGACGACTGACCGTCAAGCTGCTCAAAAACCAAGCACACTTTGTCTGGCAAAACGTAAATCCTTTGATAGGGTTGCGGTAGTAAGCGGCGAAAAGACCGCATGTTCACCGACAAAGGGAGGGGCCATATGTCCTCAGGTGCCAGCAACGAACCGACTTTCCGCGAAAGCGTAGACCTAATGTTCAACCGCGCAGCTGCGCTGATGGACCTTCCACCTGGCCTTGAAGACAAAATTCGCGTCTGTAACTCGACCTACACGGTTCGTTTCGGTGTGAAGCTCCGCGGAAAGATCCATACCTTCACAGGGTATCGCTCGGTTCACTCCGAACATATGGAACCCGTGAAAGGCGGTATCCGCTTCTCTCTCGGCGTCAATCAGGATGAGGTCGAAGCGCTTGCTGCGCTCATGACCTATAAGTGCGCACTGGTCGAAACGCCTTTCGGCGGCTCGAAAGGCGGCCTTTGCATCGATCCACGCGAGTACGACGCCGATGAGATGGAACGCATTACACGCCGTTTTGCCTATGAATTGGCGAAGCGCGACTTGATCCATCCATCGCAGAACGTGCCAGCACCCGACATGGGCACGGGCGAGCGTGAAATGGCCTGGATCGCCGACCAATACGCACGCATGAACACAACCGATATCAACGCCAAGGCTTGCGTCACCGGTAAGCCTCCCCACGCGGGGGGGATCCAGGGTCGGGTCGAGGCAACCGGCCGCGGCGTCCAATACGCTCTGCAGGAATTCTTCCGCCATCCGGACGATTTGGCGGCTGCTGGTCTCACCGGAACGCTCGAAGGCAAGCGTGTGGTAGTACAAGGTCTTGGCAACGTGGGCTACCACGCGGCCAAATTCCTTTCGGAAGAAGATGGTGCAAAGATCGTTGGCATTATCGAACGCGACGGCGCGCTGGTGAACGAAGACGGGCTCGACGTTGAAAGCATTAGCCAGCGGATCCGTAACCACGGCGGCGTCAAAGGGTATGCTGACGCAACTTATGTCGAAAACGGTGCAACAGTGCTTGAGAACGATTGCGACATTCTCGTTCCGGCAGCGCTCGAAGGCGTGATCAACCTCTCAAATGCGGCCAACATCAAAGCCCCGCTCATCATCGAAGCGGCCAATGGTCCTGTGACGGCCGGCGCCGATGAAATCCTCCGCAAGAAGGGTTGCGTGATCATCCCGGATATGTACGCCAATGCGGGCGGCGTGACGGTGTCTTACTTCGAATGGGTAAAGAACCTCAGCCACATTCGCTTTGGCCGCATGCAACGTCGCCAGGAAGAATCCCGGCACCAGCTTATCGTGGACGAGCTGGAGCGTTTGTCAAAAGACGCCGGTGTCGGTTGGCAACTCTCCGCGGGCTTCAAAGACAAGTACCTCCGTGGTGCTGGCGAGCTCGAATTAGTGCGGTCCGGTCTTGATGACACGATGCGCGGCGCCTACCAGGCCATGCGCGAAACCTGGCATGGGCGCGAGGATGTCACGGACCTCCGCACAGCATCCTACATCGTGGCGATCAGCCGCGTTATGGCGAGTTATCAGGCCAAAGGGCTCTAGAGAGTCCACACGCCAAATGCACAAAAATGTCAGGGGTTTGTGCCCCTGATGTAGACAATCTTCGCCATTGGCGGGGATTGTCACTTCGATCACGCAAGATTGGCAGCGGCGTACCCTAAAACCGCCACTTTTCCCGCTTACACATTGAACGTCGAGCTCGGTCCAAGTCGTAGGACCCGGCAGCTGAGAGTGTGAGAATGTGTATTAGAAAGCTGGGAAAACACGTAAAGCGCGGGCAATTCTTCCGTGATGATGACGGCGCGATAACCGTTGAATCGGTCCTATGGGTTCCGGTCTTCTTGCTGTTTTTCGCGCTGATTGCGGACGTATCGCTGATCTTCCACGGCCAGGCAAAAGCCTTGCGGATCGCTTATGATGGCAACCGGCAGGCGTCACTTGGCGAACTTGCCACTGCATCCGACACGCAGGCGGCAATTCTCGCACGCATTCAGGAATTCGCCCCCAACGCCACGGTCAACACCACATTCGGCACCGAAGACATCGAGACACGGGTCGTCCTGCCGACAAATGACATGGTAGCGGTCGGAACAATCACGCGGATTATGAACATCGACATCAAGATACAATCCTCTCACATGAGGGATCCTGACGCATGAAACTTTTTTCTCTTCGAGAATGTCGCGTAAAAATCCCAACCTTCGCATCGCGTGAAGATGGTGCCGTCACGATTGAGATCGTGCTTTGGGTGCCGTTTTTTGTTCTCGCATGTATGGCA
>CAYPVG010000346.1:0-8178 GCA_964414085.1 uncultured Boseongicola sp.
GAAGGAGTTGAACTGGGTCATCGACCTTATCGAAAAGGTCCGCTCCGTCCGCGGCGAAATGAACGTCCCCAAATCACTGAAGGCCCCCCTCCTCCAGCTTTCCTGCGACGAGGCCGGCCAAAAGGCGTGGGCCCGAAACGAAGTCATCATCCTGCGCGACCGCGAAGCGGGCATCGAAGGCCTCACACCGGCGGACACTGCCCCCAAAGGCGCCGCCACCATCGCCGTCGAAGGTGCCACTTTCGCTCTACCACTCGAAGGCCTGATTGACGTCGCAGCCGAAACCGCCCGCCTCGAAAAGTCGCTTCAGAAGCTCGGCAAGGAACTTGGGGGCCTCCGCGGCCGCCTTAAAAACCCTAAGTTCATCGAAAGCGCGCCGGAAGACGTCGTCGCGGAAACCAAGGAAAACCTCGCCGCCCGCGAGGAAGAAGAATCGCGCCTCACCGAAG
Organism: uncultured Boseongicola sp.; assembly: GCA_964414085.1. GTDB lineage: Bacteria > Pseudomonadota > Alphaproteobacteria > Rhodobacterales > Rhodobacteraceae > Boseongicola. Next base: position 450 of record CAYPVG010000346.1, read on the forward strand.
CACTCGCCCGCCTCAAAGAGGTCGGCTAACCTCTTCTTCTTGGTCGAAATATCCTCCGGGGGTGTGGGGGTGGAAAACCCCCGCCACCGCGGCAAGGCGAAGCCTTGGCGCAATTCCTTGCAGAAACCTCCATTTCAGTGTCACGGTAAGACATGAAAACACCGTGCCTTACCCCGCTCGTCGAAAGCTTGCCTGCCACTGTGCCCTTCGTCGGCCCCGAAGCCGCCGAGCGTGCTTCCGGCAAACGCTTCATCACCCGCCTCGGTGCGAACGAAAGCCTCTTTGGCGTCTCGCCAAAGGCCTTGCAGGCCATGCAGGACGCCGCCGCTGACGCCTGGATGTACCCCGACCCCGAAAGCTTCGACTTACGGCACGCTCTCGCCGCTCACCTTGGCATCAAAGCAAACGAGGTTGTCGTCGGAGAAGGCGTCGACACACTTCTCGGCTACCTTGTCCGCCTTTATGTTGAGCCCGGCGTGAACGTTGTCACATCAGACGGCGCTTACCCCACGTTCAACTACCACGTGGCCGGATACGGCGGGACGCTCACCAAAGTACCTTACCGCGACGACAAAGAAGACCCGGAGGCGCTACTTCAAGCCGCGAACGATACGAGCGCTCGCCTTATCTATCTGGCGAACCCTGACAACCCGATGGGCACTTACCACACCTCCGATGTCATACTCGACATGATCGGTCGCTTGCCCGAGAACTGCCTGCTAGTCCTCGATGAAGCGTACATCGAATGCGCGCCGGAAAGCGCGGCACCTCCCATCGAGACGACGCTTCCAAACCTCATCCGCTTACGCACCTTTTCAAAAGCTTACGGCATGGCAGGCGCACGCGTTGGATACGCCTTCGGCCATTCAGACCTCATCCAACCCTTCGAAAAGGTACGCAACCATTTTGGCATGAACAGAATATCGCAAATCGGGGCTATCGCAGCGCTAGGCGATACCGAATATCTCAAGCAAACTCAATCAGACGTCGTCAAAGCCCGCGATACAATTGCGCAGATTGCAATAGAAAACGGCCTCGACCCAATCCCATCCGCCACCAATTTCGTGACGGTAGATTGCAAATCAGACGCATCCTTCGCAGTCGCCGTTCTCGAAGAACTCTTGGACCGCGGTGTCTTCGTACGCAAACCCTTCGCCGCACCCGGAGATCGCTGTATCCGCATCAGCTGCGGCCCCGCGGAAGACCTAGAGCCGCTAAGTTCCGCTTTGCCCGAAGCCTTGGCTGCAGCCAGAGCGCGCAAGTAGCCGCCAATAGCGACAATTTGTTGCACCTATCTCTGGCCTCACGCGCGATTGCTGCTAAATTGCACGCTATGAGCGATCATCGAAAAACGCACCCGCAAGAGGTGGAGAACTATACCAACGCCTTCCTCGCCTCATTTGGCGTTCTGGTGTTCATGTTCCTTTTCGCAATTTGGGCGATCTGGGGCCTCATCGTTGCAGGCATCGTAAGCTGGATCGCCGACCGCTTGATGACGGTAGATTTTCGCCGAAATACAAGCGGTTAAGCCACCTCGGCAATCACCTTTGCCGCCGCATCCACACCGCCCGACTGATGTTCTATACCAACTGCGGTCATACCGGCCTCAATCGTCCCAAGTGCGCCCAAAATCATCTGCGCACTGACGTGTCCCATGTGCCCAACTCGGAAGAAGTGATGCCACTCCCGCGTGCCGGAAGCTGCCATGCCAAGCCCTATTCCAAGCGTCAGCCCGGCACGGTTTTCGCACCATTCTCTGAGCCTCGACGCCTTCGAGGATCCTGCGCGCACCGTTGTGACGGCGTGGCTGCGATGCTCGGGCGCTTCGATGTTCAATGCGATCGGGCCAACTTGCCCCCAATGGTCAAAAGCTGCCCATACGGTCCGGGCCAAAACTTCGTGGCGCCGCCAAACAGCTTCAAGGCCTTCCTCTGCGATCATGTCCAAAGCCACGCGCTGCCCGTAAAGGTGATGCGTCGGTGCGGTGCCACAGAAATAGAGATAGAAGTATTCGGATTCGACGCGTGGCCGCCAATCCCAGTAAGGCGTCACACAATTCGCACCATCGCGCGCACGATCCGCGCGATCGTTGAAGAACACATAAGCCATCCCCGGCGGTGTCATTAGGCCTTTCTGACATCCGGCAATCATGACATCGACGCCCCAAGCGTCCATCTCGAAGACGTCGCAGCCAAGTGACGCAATGCAATCGATCATCAAAAGCGCTGGATGTCCGACTTCATCAAGCACTCGGCGAAGCGCCGCCACGTCGTTTCGTATCGACGTTGAGGTGTCCACATGAACGGTCATGACCGCCTTAATCTCATGCGCTGTATCTGCAGCCAGTCGCTCGGCCAGTCGGGCAAGATCAATCGTATCACGCTTACCAAAGTCCATGACTTCGGCCTCGATACCCATACCCCGCGCGGTATCCGCCCAACCCTCGCAAAACGATCCCACCGACGGCACCAAAACCTTGTCGCCACGTGACATCGTATTGGCCAAAGCAGCTTCCCAAACGCCGTGTCCATTGCTGACATAAATCGCCACGTGATGCGAAGTACGCGCCACTTTCTTCAAATCGGCAATAATGCCCGGCACCATATCAATCAGCTCGCCAGTATAGATGTTTGGCGCAGGGCGTTGCATCGCGGCCAACACGCGATCCGGCATCACGGACGGCCCGGGAATTGCAAGATAGTGGCGACCATATCCCAACGACATTTTTGAACCTCACGAACTCGGATAATGACGCACCTAAGGCGATGACGGGGTCCGGTCAATTGCACGCTTGCTTGTCTGATCTCGTGAAGGCGGATACTGAATGAACCAAAGGAAACTCTGAGCCTCCGTGACCGATCCAAATCAACCCCTCGGACAAGCGCAAAAGCAAGGTGCGGAACGCCCGCCCCTTATTGGCTGGCTTTGGCGCACCTACCTGAAACCGGAAAGGCGCTGGATCGTCTTTGCGGCGTTTTTGATGGCCATCGAAGGCTCGATGCTTGGCGCTCTCAGCTACACCGTGCAACCGATGTTCGATCAGGTCTTCATCGCTGGCGACCGTGGAGCAATCGGCTGGGTCGCGTTTGCCATCGGTATGATCTTTGTCACTCGTGCGGTCGCCGCATTCGGCCATCGCACGTTGATGCAAGGTGCAGGTCTCCGTGTCATCACTCGAATGCAAAAAGATATGGTGGCGCATCTGATCACGCTCGACAGCCGCTTCTTTCAGAACAATCCACCAGGCACTTTGATTGAACGTGTCCGTGGAGATACCGCCGCAGCCAACACCATATGGGCCATGGTTCTCGGCGTTTTCGGCCGCGATATCGTCAGCCTGATCGCGCTATTTGCCGTGGCCATCTCTGTCGATCTGGTCTGGACGCTCATCGTTCTCGCTGGTGCACCTTTGCTCCTTGGCCCTGTGGTTGCGCTCCAACGCTACGTCCGCAAACGCACCTTCGCCGCACGCGACGCTGCAGCCCGCCTCTCCACCCGCCTCGACGAGATCTTCCACGGCATCAACACCATCAAGTTGAACACCAGTGAAGCCCGTGAAAACACGCGTTTCGCGAACACCGCGAGCGGGTACCTTAAACAGGAAATGCACGCGCGGATCGGTCAGGCGGCGATCCCGGCGATGACAGATTTCGTGGCAGCCATCGGCTTTGCTGGCGTCCTCGTATATGGCGGCAGTCAAATCATCGACGGGGACAAAACCGTCGGGGAGTTCATGTCCTTCTTCACAGCTATGGGCCTCGTTTTTGAACCACTCCGACGCGTCGCTAATGTGTCTGGTGCCTGGCAAACTGCACGCGCAAGCCTGGAACGCATTCAGGACGTTTTTGAGGCCAGTCCAACCATCACGTCACCCGACACTCCTGCCGAAGCAATCAAAGCAACTGACACAGCAGATATTGTGCTTACCGACGTGACTGTCAGATATGGCTCGGAATCCGCATTGAACGGCGCAACCTTCACTGCCAAGGCGGGCGAGACGACCGCCCTGGTCGGTTCTTCAGGTGCAGGCAAATCCACTGTTTTCAATGTTCTAACCCGCCTCGTCGATCCTTCCGAAGGCGCGATCGCAATTGCAGGCACCGATAGTGTAGATTTGACGCTCGCCGATCTTCGCGCGCTCTTCTCAGTCGTAACCCAGGATGCGCCCATGTTTGACGAAAGCCTGCGGGACAACATCGTCCTGTCGACGGCGAACGTCTCGGACGACGCACTTGCATATGCCATCAAAGCTGCAAGCCTCAATGAAGTGATTGATCGCCTCCCTGAAGGCCTCGAAAGCCCCGCCGGGCCTCGCGGTTCGGCCCTCTCAGGCGGTCAGCGGCAGCGCGTCGCCATCGCCCGCGCGCTTCTGCGCGACGCCCCAATCCTACTCCTTGACGAAGCAACGTCAGCGCTGGACGCAAAAAGCGAAGTGCGCGTGCAAGCCGCCCTCGATGATCTCGCCAAAGATCGCACAACGCTCGTGATCGCACACCGGCTATCGACGATCCGTAACGCAGACAAAATCGTTGTCATGGATGCAGGAAGAGTTGTCGACGAGGGCCGCCACGAAGAGCTTCTTGCACGCGGCGGTGTTTATGCAAGCCTCTACGCCCTTCAGTTTTCAGAAGACGCCCCGGAATAACTCCGCACCAAATCCTCCGGACGCGCGCCCATTTTGTAGCGCGCCAAAGTCCATAAGTTGCGCACTATGCGGTGCGCCCACCCATCCCGCTGATACCGCTCAGCAGAGGTCATCGCGACCGCCTCAAGCGGCCGCAGCCGACCCTTCAAAGACCGCGCCAAAGCAACGTCTTCCATCAAGGGCACCTGCGGAACTCCGCCAACTGCCTCAAGCACATCCCGGCGCACCAATAGCCCCTGATCCCCATACGGTAGATCAAACAGTCGCGATCGCTTATTCGCACCCGCTGCTACAAGCACCGGCCAAATCCCGCGCGCACGAAACCCAAGCTCGAAGTATCCAGCCTTGTCCGGATGAGCGCCAATATGCTCCAGAACCGCCCGAAGCCATTCTGGCGACAAGTGCGTATCGGCATGCAAGATCAGCACCCAGTCACGCCGCGCCTTCGCAACGCCTCGCGCGATCTGCCCACCTCGCCCCGGCGCACCCTGAACGATCTCCGCGCCCAACTCGCGTGCTATCTCAAGCGTCTCGTCGGTTGATCCACCGTCCGAAACCACCAACTCCCCGATCACACCCTCAGTCACACCCGACAGCAATGCCTCCGCGGTCGGAACAAGCGCGACACCAGCGTTCAAAGTGGGGATAACAATGGAAAGTGGGGCGTCCATAGGTGACCTCTTGCGTGGCTCATCCTATATAATGTCGAAGACCACGGAGATACCGAAAATGGACGGCCGCACAGTTTTCTCGATTACCGGCAACGACCGGATCGACTTCCTGCAAAATCTGGTGACAAACGATCTGAAACGCCTCGACGAAGGACTGGTCTGGGCAGCACTTCTGACCCCGCAGGGAAAATATCTGATCGACTTCTTTCTGCTCGAAGACGGCGACGCTCTCCTTCTCGATGTCGCTACACCCTTCGCCGCCGATCTCCTACGGCGCTTGACGATGTACAAGCTGCGTGCAGACGTCCAAATCGCACAAACCGACATAACACCAACCCGCGGCCCCGGCCCCACACCCGAAGGTGCCTATACAGACCCCCGCCACCCCGACCTTGGCTGGCGCGCCTATGACGGCCGTGCGGATGAACCCGCAGACTGGGACGCCATTCGCGTCTCCGCAGGAATCCCGGAAACTGGCGTCGAACTGATCCCCGATCAAAGCTACCCTTTGGAGTTGGACTTCGAACGCTTGAATGGCGTGGACTTCAAAAAAGGCTGCTATGTCGGGCAAGAAGTCACGGCCCGCATGAAGCACAAGACCGAGCTCAAAAAAGGGCTGGCCCGCGTCTCCATCGAACACGCCGTCCCGATCGGCACCGAAATCACGACGCCAGACGGAAAAACCGCCGGGACACTCTTCACCCAATCCGGCGACACAGCGCTGGCCTATCTCCGCTTCGACCGTGCAACCGGCCCTCTTTCAGCGGACGACGCTACGATAACGCGCCTGCCCTAACTTCATTCGAAAAAAGATACTCTCTCCGAAGGCATCGCGCCGCTCAAAAGGGCGGCGCAAAGCATCGTGTCACACTGACAGGTGTGGCTATCTGAAAACGAGCGCTTAAGCGCGCTCAGAATAATCCATCGTCTCCGTGTTCACGACGATGTCTTCGTCCTGCCCGACGAATGGAGGCACCATAACCTTGACCCCACAATCCAAAACTGCCGGTTTGAACGAGTTCGCCGCCGTCTGTCCCTTCACCACAGGTTCGGTTTCCACAACCTTGCAGATCACCTTCTGTGGCAAGGTCGCAGACAGCGCTTCGTTCTCATAGTATTCGATCTGGATCGTCATACCGTCCTGCAGGAACGGACGACGGTCGCCAAGAATGTCGGATGGCAACTCGATCTGCTCAAACGTCTCGCTGTCCATAAAGACAAGCATTCCATCGCTTTCGTATAGAAACTGCTGATCTTTCTGCTCTAGCCGAACCCGCTCAACTTTGTCTGCCGACCGAAATCGTTCATTCAACTTCGAGCCGTTGCGAAGGTTTTTGAGTTCCACCTGAGCAAACGCACCGCCTTTGCCTGGTTTCACATGGTCAGTCTTCACCGCCACCCACAAACCACCATTGTGCTCCAGCACATTCCCGACGCGAATCTCGTTTCCATTGATCTTTGGCATTGCTGTCAACCACGTGTAAAAGTTGAAAAAATAGTTAACGTCGCTATATTCCACCGATAAGTCGCTGACAAGGCGACAGGAACCATGGGAGGAGCGCCTCTAGATATGCAAAAAATGCATGCGAGGCATTCCAAAATAGCATAACTAAAGTGGCTCGGAAAAGGCCATAAGGGGCGTCACGCCTCGAAACGCAAGAGCAAGAACAAAGGATATCGAATGGCTGATTTTGTGGACGGCACTGCATTCAATCACGAACAAGGCAACCGTGCGCGTAAACTATTCGCTGCAGTGGTATTGGCCGCGCTGGATGATGCGATCGCCGACGACAAGAAATACGGCAACGGTCCTGAACAGATCGCACGCTGGGCCCGCTCTCGCGACGGCCGCGAAGTTCTGTCATGCGCTGGCATCGACCCCAACGAACGCGTTGTTAAGGGTCTGATGGAGTTCGTCTCCAAGGGCATCCGTACATCCGTCGCGCTTAGCCGCGAAGAAAGCGAACGCCGCAACGCTGCGGAGCAAGCAAAAGCCGCATAAGCAGAGCTTTCAGACAAACTTTCTTCAAAGAACGCGCGCCCGGAATGGAGCGCGCGTTTTTCGTTTCCGAAGAGCCATACAGCCCTTCCCCCCTACCAAGCCAACGATTACATGTGGTCCCAAGCACGAGGAGCTCCCATGTATTCCGACGATCAACTTCCCTTCGACGCCAACCTTCTCGATCGTATGGCCGACGTCGCCATCGGGACCGGCCTGAACCTTCAACCAGGCCAGCAACTCGTCCTGACCGGGTCCGCCGAAACCCTGCCTCTGGTCCGGCGCATTGCCACAGCCGCCTACAAAGCAGGGGCCTCACTGGTCACCACAATGCTGTCGGATGAAGACGTCACCCGGGCTCGTTATCTCCACGGCGCGGATGACAGCTTCGACACCGCACCCGACTGGCTCTTC
>CAYPVG010000347.1:0-8101 GCA_964414085.1 uncultured Boseongicola sp.
TCTCGATCGGCAACAAGGCGGTAACGCCTGGATAACTGTCGGTCTTCGCGAAGGTCGCAACAGAGAGATCCGCCGCGCAATGGAAAGCATCGATCTTGTCGTGAACCGGCTGATCCGCATCAGCTACGGTCCGTTTCGGCTTGGTGATCTGAAACCCGGGGCAGTTGAGGAGATACGGGGTAAAGTTGTGCGCGATCAACTTGGGTTGGCTTCAGAGGCGCCCAAACAAAACAAGACAAAGTCTCAGAAGAAGAACGTCCATCGCTCGCGGAAAGCCAAGAAGTCCTGATCCGGCCGAAACTGGCAAGTTCGCTGACGCGTACTTATATCCTCTTCACAGTGCTGTGAGGTTTTAAGCGCCATGCCGCGTATCGCTTTGTTGGTCATTCTTTTCGCCGTGGCGGTCGGTGTGGTTTTCATGGTAATTAAGGCTTTCAAAGGGGCTCTCGTTGCGCATGAAGCGGCGACCCAGCGCGGAGGACATATGCAGCGATTGGCATTTTTCCTGCTTTTGGCTTTGATGGCGTACGTTGCCACAACCGGAGCCGTCTAGTGGCACAGCAATATGGTGGAAAATATAGCCCCGGTGCCCCAAAATCCGCGCCAGCCCGCCCGCAGCAACGCCGGAGACGCGCTGGCGCGCGTGTAAATTTTCTATTCCTGGTGCCAGGGCTTTTTCTCCTCTCGGCCTTCACCCAAGAACCCGTAGGAATGGCCCTAGATCTTGCTGGGTTTGGAGCCCTCATTTTGGCGGCATGGCTAACCCGCGAAGGGCTTATCGCAGAAGAAGCGTTTGACGAACGCCGCGTCGCCAAGCGGCCAGCCATTCCACGCAAGATTTTCGGCTCTATCCTCACTGGCTTCGGCTTGGCAGTCGCGGGCCTGAACCCCGACACATTCTCGCTTTTGAACCCAGCCATTTTCGCGGTCTTAGGTACGGCGCTTCACTTCTTTGCCTTTGGCCCTGATCCGTTGAAGGATAAGGGCGTAGCCGAAGGCAGTAGCTTTCAAACAGATCGTGTCGCACGGGCGGTTGACGAAGCAGAAAAGCACCTGAGCGCAATGCGTGATGCGATCCAAGGTGCCGGTGCACCCGATTTAACCAAGCGCGTAGACGGCTTCATAGATACAGCACGGCAAATGTTTCGCGTTGTCGAGGATGATCCACGCGACCTGACCGGAGCCCGAAAGTATTTGGGGGTTTATCTCCTTGGTGCACGTGACGCGACGGCACAGTTTGTTGATCTTTACAGCCGGAGTAAGAACACTGAAGCGCGAGAGAAGTACGAAGCCTTGCTGGACGACCTAGAAAGCTCTTTCGCCGCGCGAACAGAAAAAATGTTGCTCGATGACCAGTCGAGCCTTGATGTGGAAATTGACGTACTTCGCGACAGACTTGCGCGCGAAGGCATTAAGCGAAGCTAATTTACAAACTAAGAACGAGGGGAAAATTCAATGTCCGACACGGTACGCCAGAAGGCCCAGGAGTCCGAAACGCTGGTAACTGAAGTGACGTCTGTCACTCTGGTAGAGCCCAGCACCGATATTGTCCCCCTCGCCTCAGCCGACCCAGCGACTTCGGCTGAAATCGAGCGTCGCATCGGCGAGATCGATATGACGGACACAAACTCGATTGTGTCCTTCGGTTCCAACGCGCAAACGGAATTACAGGAGATCAGCCAGTCCATGTTGGTTGATGTCCGTAACAAAGACGTTGGCCCGGCGGGTGATAGCCTGCGCGACATCGTCTCGACCATTCGTGGATTTTCGATCAGCGAACTGGACGTCCGCCGCAAACGGTCATGGTGGGAACGTTTGTTGGGACGCGCAGCACCCATCCATAACTTTGTGGCTCGGTTTGAAGAAGTTCAGGGCCAGATCGACAAGATCACCGACAACCTCCTGAACCATGAACACAAGCTTCTGAAAGACATCAAGTCTCTCGACCAACTCTATGATAAGACGCTCGCTTTCTATGATGAACTGGCGTTGTACATCGCTGCCGGAGAAGAAAAGCTGGAGCGATTGGACAGCACTGAGATTCCGGCGAAGGAAGTTGAAGTCGCTGAGGCTCCGGAAGAACAAGGGGTGATGAAAGCGCAGGAACTGCGTGACTTGCGCGCAGCCCGTGACGATCTTGAGCGCCGCGTTCATGATCTGAAGCTTACACGCCAGGTCACTATGCAGTCGCTTCCCTCCATTCGACTGGTACAGGAAAACGACAAATCGCTTGTCACCAAGATCAATTCAACACTGGTAAACACGGTGCCGCTTTGGGAAACCCAATTGGCTCAGGCAGTCACAATTCAACGTTCTGCTGAGGCCGCAGAGGCAGTGCGCGATGCAAATGATCTGACAAACGAACTTCTCACTGCGAACGCCAAGAACCTTCGCGAAGCCAACAAGACCATACGTGAAGAGATGGAGCGCGGTGTCTTCGATATTGAAGCCGTAAAAGAAGCAAACGCGGAACTGATCGCAACAATCGAGGAAAGCCTCCAGATTGCGGACGAAGGCAAAGCAAAACGCGCTGCTGCCGAGGAAGACCTGCAGAAAATGGAAGCCGAACTGAAGACCACGTTGGCAGCCGCAAAAGCTCGCAAGGATGGGATCGGCACAAATTCTGGGGAAAGTGTTCCCGACTAATCAATGCCTCACCGGTTCGTAGCCCTTTGCATGTTTCCTCTGCTTGCGGCCTGTGCTGATTTTACGGGCACAGGCCAATCAACGATTGGCACGCCGCCTTCCGGTGAGCCTCTTTTGGCAGAGACTACGCGATCTCAATCCAGCTTTGAGGTAGAAGCCTTTTTCACTCGGGTGGAGACGAACCTTCTAGCACGCGGACTATTGCGCGCGGACGGCGGCGGTCCCGATGCGCCGTTCACAGACGAGATGCTCGCACGAAACTTCGAGAACTTGGCGTTTCGTGAAGAGTTCAGTGGTTCTCAAGGGCAAATAATCCGTCAGTCGACCGAAAGCACACTTCACAGATGGGCCACGCGGGTCCGCGTCGAACCCATCGTCGGACCATCAGTCAGTACTGATCAGGCAGAGCAAGATACCGGCCTGATCGCTAGTTTCGTCGACCGCCTGGCACGAGTTACCAATCATCCGATTCAAATGGTGCAACGGAACGGGAACTTTCAGGTCCTGATCTTGAACGATCAGGAACTTAGAAACTCGGCACCCTTGCTAAGGAAATTGATGCCTGAGCTTTCTCTGCGAGAAACAAACTTTGTTGAGCGAATGTCGCGCGACACGTATTGCGTAGTTTTTGCATCCGATCCGGGACAAGATGGCCGCTACGAAAGAGCCGTGGCCGTCATACGTGCCGAACTTCCCAATGTGCTTCGAACGTCCTGTATTCACGAAGAAATCGCGCAAGGTCTGGGACTGTCCAACGACAGCGCGAGTGCGAGGCCTTCCATTTTCAATGATGACGACGAGTTTGGGCGGCTGACTTACCACGATGAGCTGCTTTTGCAGATCCTTTATGACGAGCGCCTCCAACCAGGCATGAGCCTTGACGAGTCCTCGTCAATCGTCCGAAGCATTTCTAGAACCCTTCTGGCGCCAAACAGCTGATTTTCAAGGAGATCAACCATGGGCATTTTCGACTTTCTGAGCGGCGAGTTTATCGACGTCATTCATTGGACCGACGACAGTCGAGACACGATGGTTTGGCGATTTGAGCGCGAAGGACATGAAATTAAATATGGGGCGAAGCTGACCGTCCGCGAAAGTCAAGCGGCGGTTTTCGTTCATGAAGGACAACTCGCCGATACCTTCATGCCCGGTCTCTACATGCTTGAAACTAACAACATGCCGATCATGACCACGCTTCAACACTGGGATCACGGCTTCCGCTCCCCATTCAAGTCAGAGATTTACTATGTTTCGACGCGACGCTTCACTGACCTCAAATGGGGTACAAAAAACCCCATAATCATCCGCGACCCAGAATTCGGGCCGACGCGCATCCGAGCCTATGGGACATATACAGTTCGCGTGAATGACCCCGCCAAGTTCCTCGTAGAAATCGTCGGAACCGACGGCGAATTTACGATGGACGAGATCAGTTACCAGATCCGCAACATCATCGTTCAAGCGTTTTCCCGTTTGATCGCAAGCGCAAGTGTGCCGGTGCTCGACATGGCCGCCAATACGCAGGATCTGGGAAAGCTTTTGGCGGAGGGCATCACCGAGACGATTTCTGATTACGGCCTTGAGCTCCCAGAACTCTATATCGAGAACATCTCACTTCCTCCGGCGGTCGAAAAGGCTCTGGATGAGCGCACATCGCGTGGAATGGTGGGCTCTCTGGACGATCATTTGCGTTACAAAGCAGCGGATTCTTTGGGCCAGCCCGGCAATGCGGCTGGCTCTGCAATGGGCATGGGTATGGGTGCCGGACTTGGCATGCAAATGGGCAACATGGTTTTGGGTGGAGCTGGAATGGCACATAGCCCTTGGGGAGCGGCCACCGCACCACAAACACCACCGCCGCCGCCCGTCGAGCATGTTTGGCATATTGCGGATGGTGGCACGACAACCGGTCCATTCTCAAAAGCCGAATTAGGAAAAATGGCGGCGGATGGGAAACTAACCCGCGAGAGTTGGGTGTGGACCCCAGGTCAGGATGGATGGATGCATGCTAACGATGTGGACGAACTTGCTCAGCTGTTCACTGTTGCACCACCTCCACCACCGCAAAGCTGAAAAGGAACCGTCCAATGCATACTCGTGTCGCCTTGGCGCTCGCCATAGCAGCTTTGTCAGCCTGCGCAGGCGGGCAACAGGAAGGTGCAGTACCTGTGGATATGCAAACGGCATCGAAGGAATTTTTTCTTGAGAATCCAGATGCTTCTGCCGCCGCTCTACTAAATACTCGCGGAAAGGGTTTTGAGTTCTACGAGGACGGCAAGGCGTTTTTCGTTTCTTTTGGCGCGACCTCTAACCTAAGGACACGCACAGGAGTCTCATCAATTGAGGGCAACACCATTTGTCTTCGTGCCCAAGGCGGATGGTCTGGAGCATGTATGGACGTCTTTCAAAACCCGGACGGCACTTATTTTGTTGAAGGGGAATTTGGGAATGGCGCAAATTTCTCTGAAACCCTGTCGCTGCAACCTGTTTTTGATAGCTAAGTCGGCGCAGTTGACTGAACGAATCCTGTGGTAGCATGAAGCCAAACAGCCATCATCGCTTTCCTTGTGAAACGTGCGGATCGGACCTTCGATATGATCCCGGCGGCGACCGATTGATCTGCGACCATTGCGGAAACACCGAAGATATCGACCACGGACCTTGGGACCGATCAGCGGCAATTGAAGAGCAGGACTTCTCCTCGGCGCTTAAGAACGCGACTGACGCCGTCGAGATGGAGACCACCAGAACCTCACAATGTCCGAATTGTGGGGCGCGGATCGAGTTCGAAGAGGCTATTCACGCGAAAGAGTGCCCCTACTGCGCAACTCCAGTAGTCACGGACACCGGTGAAACGCGGCAAATCAAACCGCGGGCGGTCATCCCTTTTGTACTAGATGAAGATGCAGCGCGCGAAGCGATGAAAAGCTGGTTGGGCAGTCTTTGGTTCGCCCCCAGCGGTCTGACTGAGTACGCGCGCAAAGGCCGACGGATGGATGGAGTTTACACTCCATGCTGGACCTTCGACGCTGACACCAAAAGCTCATACTCCGGCCAGCGCGGTACTGAGCACACGCGTACGCGAACAATCACCAGAAATGGCAAGCGCGAGACTGAAAGCTACACGGTCGTGAAGTGGAAACGCGTTTCCGGCCGTGTTGCTCGATTTTTCGACGATGTTCTTGTCGTCGCGTCTCAAGCACTACCGGAAAAGTTTCGTTCAAACCTTGGGCAATGGGACCTGTCCCGACTTGAACCTTACCTTCCACAATACCTCGCCGGTTTCCGGGCAGAAGCGTACACAGTCGACATTGAGGAAGGCTACTCTCTCGCGCGCGCCATCATGGATCGACAGATAGTGAGAGATATCAAGTTTGACATAGGGGGCGATCGCCAGCGCGTGGACGACGTCAAAACTCAAGTCAGCGACGTGACCTTCAAGCATATATTGGTGCCAGTTTGGCTCGCCGCATACAAGTATCGCGGACAGTCGTATCGATTCGTCGTGAACGGGCAAACCGGTCAGGTCGCTGGCGAACGGCCGTGGTCGATTTGGAAACTGGCCTTTGCTGCCATATTGATAGCGATTGTCGCGGGGACAGTCGGGTACATCTCGGCCACCTCGCAATAAGATTCACCTTATTGCAGTTATCCGCATGCAATCGTAGACGTTTCTCCGACAACTGGAGTGGCCACAGATGATCCTATGTTCCGGGGAAGCCCTGATTGACATGCTGCCGCGGGAAACCGATGGCGGTGAAAGTGCGTTTGCTCCCTATGCCGGCGGCGCAGTCTTTAACACAGCGATCGCGCTTGGCCGACTAGGCGTGGAAACTGGGTTTTTCTCTGGGATTTCCAATGACTTGTTTGGTGACATCCTGACTGAAAAACTCGCAGAGTCTGGTGTGGACAGCGCCTTCGCATCCAAATCAGACCGTCCTACGACGTTGGCATTCGTTAAGCTCACAAACGGACAGGCAAGTTACGTCTTCTATGACGAAAATTCTGCCGGTCGAATGCTTGCAGCTTCGGACCTCCCTACCCTTGGCGAAGATGTCAGAGCGCTCTTTTTTGGTGGGATTTCCCTAGCTGTGGAACCCTGTGCCAATGCCTACGAAGCTTTGATGACGAGAGAGGCAGATAAGCGGCTCATCATGATGGACCCAAACATTAGGCAGGGTTTCATCAAAGACGAGGCGACCTACAGGGCTAGGATCACACGCATGATGGCTTCAAGTGACGTTGTGAAGGTCTCAGACGAGGACCTATTCTGGCTATCGGGCGGCGACGATCTGAAGACCGCGGCCAAATCACTCGTGGCGAGCGGTACGAAATTGGTGTGCGTGACGCAGGGTGCAGACGGCGTTAGTGGGTTCACGGAGGAGCATGAAGTGTTTGTCCCTGCCAATAAAGTTGAAGTTGTGGACACGGTCGGTGCCGGAGACACATTCAACGCAGGGTTCTTAGCAGCATTGTCCGATACAGGCTCCTTGAGCAAAGAGGCCGTCGACGCAATGTCGCAAGAACGCATCGCTGCAGCGCTTGCGCTTGGTGCTCGAGCAGCCGCTGTCACTGTCTCGCGCGCCGGTGCGAATCCTCCAACTCGAGATGAACTGTCTTGAGAGCACTGGTTCAACGCGTTTCCGCCGCGAGCGTCACTGTCTCAGGACAAGAGATTGGCGCAATTGGTCAGGGCCTTGTGATTCTTGTTTGTGCAATGGAAGGCGATCCCACCGATTGCCCGGAAAGACTAGCGGGCAAGATTTCCAAGCTACGAATCTTCCGAGATGACGCGGGCAGAATGAACCGATCTCTCGTCGACGTAGGTGGCGAGGCTTTGATTGTCAGTCAGTTCACGCTTGCCGCTGACACAAGCCGAGGCAACCGACCCGGGTTTTCAACAGCCGCCGCGCCCGATGTTGGCGAAGTTATGTATGAACAGTTTATTGAGACCGTGAGACGGCTCGGTATCACTGTTGCGACGGGCCAGTTCGGCGCAGACATGGCTGTCTCGCTTGTAAACGACGGCCCTGTGACGATCTGGCTCGACACAGAAGTTTAAGCTAGCTCCGAAGAGCTACCGCGGTCTCGTTCCAAGTCACATCGAATAATCTGTCGAAAGAAAGCCTGTCGGGATACTCCCAACTAACTTTTTCGGCTAAGTGATCCTGATGCTCTTTGTCTTTTTTCAACATTCCCTTGGGGATTCACGCCAAAATAGGCGCACATGCTTGTGAAAATGCAAGGTGACGGCGAGTGAGCAATAACGCCTCTCAAGCAGCGCCGCACTCAAAACCATTTTGGGAGCAATTACAATCGACCCTCTTTCATCGTGAATTCCGCGTTTCGCTCTAAATACCGTCCGATATCGCCATCGGTGATGACACCCACCAGAAAACTGTGCTTAAGCACCCCAACGATGCCCTGACTTTTCGAGGACAGCACGTTCAACGCT
>CAYPVG010000348.1:0-7460 GCA_964414085.1 uncultured Boseongicola sp.
CCGGACTTTCGATATAAAATCGAATTCTACCTCCGCCCAGGAAACGCGCCGCGACCCTTAGACCGTTGGCCTGGATGAAGTAGCTGCCGTTCCCGTCTTGTGCCGGGTCAATTTCGCCCTGCCAGGCTAGTGTCACACCGCGCCCGTCAATCGCACCGGCCAGCGCTCCAGAAGTCAGATAGGGGGCGCCATTCCAGAGTGTTGTTGTCGGGGGTTGGACAGCTCCGGACGCCGTACGGGCGGTGAATGCTGGCGCTGTATCAACTCCATTGCCAGCATAATAACCAGTGCCAAGCGCGCCTTTTCTTTCGGCAGCTGTCAGAGCGAAACTGGTTGGCTTGGGCGTGTACGCGGCCTCAAGCTGATCCAGTGTCAGGAAATTGAAACCACCTGCGATCCCGTTGAACAGGGCCGAAAAACCAAGGTCACCTTCATTACCGGCCGCGGCCAAATTCCCATACTGTTGTGCCGTCTCGGCCGTCACCACCATAGGAGAGCCGTTTTCTGACCCACCATCATTCACACCGAGTGTGTAAATCGGCGCAATGTTGTTCCAAAGACGGACGTTTTCAGCGCCTTGGAAGTACACACTTGGAACTGTCGCGTCAGGTGCAGCGTAGGTCTCACTTGAAAGAGTATTGTTGTAGATATCAATGTCTTGAGCGCCAGAAAACTCAAGACAGAGCCCATGGCTGACAACGAGGTTATGAGCCACGGTGATGTTTCGGTAAGCATAGGTTTGTTGCGGATCGTTAAACTTCATACCTGTCGCTGCATTGACAACAGTATAGCTGCGCCCGCTGTCAATCGTATGGCGTTTGCGAGTCCAACCAACGTGGAACAAATTGCCTTTAACAGTCACGTTCTGAAAAGGTGTCCCTGCTGAATTGTCAAAGCTGAGGCCTACGGCGCTGTGTAATGGATTAGACGGGACCTCGCCATCTGATCCCCAGGCATGCATGGCGCGGTTGTCCCAAATGTCGAGACCATCGGTTGCGCCTCCTGCAGTGGTGAAGTTAGAAACCACGTCTTCGATCCAGCATCCTTGAATACGCGAACGATTGCCGTTCTCAATTCCGACAGAGCCCATAACAATGCCTCGTGTGACATCGTGTATATGGCACCCCAGAACCCGAGCGTTTTGCACCTCGTCCAGACGAACGCCTCGGATTGCATTCAGCGAGCTGAAGAACGTCGACTGATTAGGATAGGCTGAAAAACCCGGCCCATCCGCAAACACGCCGCTGTCGAAAGCCTCGACAAAGTTACGCGAACTGATCTGACAATCCTCAATGGTGATATTGGCCGCCGTTCCGCCACCTTCAATCTCAATCACCCCATTCTGTTCTGTGATGACATCGTTGAGTGTTTCATAAAAAGCCAGACCATAAAGGCGCAGATTGCGTGTTGCGTTGCCAATCATCAAACCAGGAAGTGTCACGGAGTAGACATGCGTCTTCGGTGTGAGGGCGGGAACAAATTCTGTGGCGGGCTCGATCGTGAAAGTCGTTGTAAAGACCTTGGAGGGAAGGGTCACGCGCGGGCCAGCACTGTAGTCCCCATCGCGCAACTGGATCCCGGTTGCCGAGGCGGGCGCATCCGTCCAAGCGGCCAGAAGTTCGGCTGCCGACGCTACCGAATAGGTCCCGTCCTGGGTTGCGATACGAACAGTCTGGCCGTCGCTTAAAGTGAGATCATAGATGCCGGATAAATTGCCCTGTCCTGCCGATGACGGAGCGATTGCGCCACCGCTGATTTGCCAGTGTCCTGCCGCATTGCCAGATGCGATTGCACTATCGCCAATATCAACACCGCCGGCACCGGCTCGCGTCAGTGCTCCAAACGACGTCACAACGTCCGCTTCAAATGGCGGCTCCACTGTCACAAGAAATATGCTTTCCACTGCGCCGCCCGAGTTGCTCGCTGATACCACAATCGGCTCGCCTGCGCGCTCCGCGTTTGTGGGCAGACTGATAACCCCGGTCACGTTGTCGATCACAGCATCGCCGCCAGTCACAGAAAAGGTCAGCGCGACGCCTGTAAAATCCATAGCGGTCAGGATGTCCTGCGGGCCCGTGTCTTGGTCAAACACTTCATCCATTAGCATTCCTGCCGCAGTTGGCGGAATTTGGCGGATCACGGCCAAAGGCGTATCAGTGTCGAAATACGGGGCCGCCGAAATCGTACAGTAAAGAGCTTCACCGTCGAAAAGTCCGGCATCAGGCGTGTAAGTGGCCGCCGTTGCTCCAGGGATCGCACCGCTTTCAACGGTCTTCCATTGATAAGAGACGGAGGATGGAGCGGTGCCGCTAAAACTTGCAGGCGAGGCCGTCAGAGGCACCCCGTTTTGTGCGGCAGGCCCGTGGGTTGGATTGTTAGTCAGCCCCGAAAGGCTCGCGGAAAACGTCAGCAGCATATCAACAACGCTCAGTAGGAATGCGCTATCGACAAAACCATCCCCGTTAGTGCCGCGCAAGATGATCGTGAGCGGTCCAGTCTGAGATACCGGCGTACCAGTCAGAACTCCCGAGGTCGAAAGGCTTAATCCCGAAGGGAGTGCAGCTGATCCAGGTGCGAGGGCGAATGTCAGGCCGGGGCCGAAGAAATCCCCCGAAAGATCCGTAGGATCCAAGGCAATGCCAGTTTCCATCATAAGGTCGGGCAGCAGACCATTTGCGGTGGGGGCTACCGGTTCGGCAGATAGCCTCCGGTATCGTGTGCCGAATACACCAATCCCGTTTCCAAACTCCATCGGGCGCGCCTCAGCTCAAACCGATAATATCAGAAGCAGTTGTGCCGGTGGCAAAGATCCGTTGCACACGCAACGGATACAAGGCTCCACCTTGCAGGTTGGCAAACGTCACATCCTGACCTGCCAGCGTACGAACTCGCACGTTGCCGGTTTGGCCAACGTAAAGCGCGCGGGTTGCGCGAACGAGGTTCGTGTTGTCATTTGGTGCGATGGTCTCGCCGTGCGTCGCCGGCGCAGTTAGACCAACAGAGTGGCTGGAAAAAGTATCCTGCATGCGAGAACTCCTTGGGTAGCTTGCGGGTGTGAGAAATCCCGACAGAAGTACCTTTCCTCGCCTTAATAGGGAGTGATCCACCCGTGCGGACACCGACTCAAATACGCAACGACCCGCGCAACTGCGCGGGTCATCACAAAGCTACAATAGGTGGGGTGTCTCAGGCTGCAAAGAGATCGAGATCGTCTTCGCCTTCATCTGGGTCGGATGGAACGGTATCGTCCAGCAATTCCGTGATTGGGATGATGTCCGCTATCTCTGTTTCAATTTGCATGGCCGCCGCCGTCTGAGCGGGTTGGCTTGAATCACCACTTGAGAGCCCGAAGATCGAAAGTAGCGCGTCGATCAACGATGAAAGGATCTCGGCGAAGCCACTCTTCTCTACGGGCGCTATCTCAGGCGGATCCTCTCCACGCGGCGTTTCAGGTAGGTCAATGTCGTCTTCTCCGCTTGGCTCCTCGACTGGCGGATCTTCGGCTGGTGGGTCCTGCGGAGCAGGATCATCTGCAGGTGGATCCTCGGCAGGGGGCTCTTCTGTCGGTGGGTTATCGGGCAATGGTGTTATCTCGACACCCATCAATCCGCCATGCAAGTCAGCGACTTGCTCGGCATCTAAGGCTCCTCGGATGAATGACACATTGTCGATCAGCCCAACAAAAGAGCCGCCGAACCGCCCGCCTAAAGTGAGATCGTGGCCCGGTGTTGTGTATTGCCTGCCAGTCAGGCCTGTTTGTTCGTCAACTAAAATGCCATCAAGGTACAACTCGGCCGTTCCAGTTTCTCCCGAGAACGTCATGGTGACGTGATGCCAGTCTGTATCCGTTATCGCCTCGGAATCGCTTCTGAGCGAGATACGGTCATCTGTGTCGGTTGTGCCGCCGTATGACAGCGTACCTCCATTCACCGACAAAACACCGGTCCCCGAGAAATACATCAGGTGTCCATCGTCACTTAGGCTTTCCTTCGTAAAGGAAAGAGAGATGGAGTACTCAGGATTATTGATCAGCTCCGCAGTACCTTCGTACATAATTCCGTCGTTCCCATCGAGGCGGAGGGCCTGACCATAATCAGAGGCAACTCGATCCGGCGTTCCCAGAAACTCATAAGGTGTCGCTTCATCGGACAGGTCATCAAAGCCGTCTTCAAAGTTAAGTGTCAGTCCATCGAGCGTCAGGACTTGCACCGCGCGCGAGACCTCAAAAACGTCTCCACCTGGCAAGGTTATTGTGGCTGTCACAGTGTAGTCGCCGGACAGGCCGAACTCATGAGATACGGTCGGGCCGCTGTCGCTGCCACCATCACCAAAATCCCATGACACAGACGCACCTGACAAATCTACAGGCCCGTCGGGACCAATCATCGTCTCAACCGAAAAGGTGTGTGTCTTGATATCTGTCCCACCGCTGGTGACGTCGGAAACATAGGTCACAGTCTCACCGCCTTGTGCGCCCCACTGCGTTAGCAACGCGCCGACACCATCGGCAAGGCTGCCGGGAACAGGCATGAAATCCGTGATATCACCATCCTTAACGAGCGGATTCAAGAAAAGGTCACCGACGTAGTTCTCTCCGAACGGATCATTGGATTGGACAAACAGGTTACCATTTTGTGAGATGTTGCTTGAGCCAGCTATATCCCAGCTCTCGCCGTGGAGTCCTCCAAGCACGTTATTCTCAATAAGAACATTCCGGGTGTCATCCACCATAACGATGCCGGGCAAGTCCGAGAGGTCGTCGTTGGTTGGTAGGAAAGTATTGTCGCGAATGATCGCACCATCCACATTCTCAAACCGGATGCCTTGCAGGTCGCCGTTGTGCAGTACGTTGTTCTCTATGACGACATTGGTGAAACCGTAGCCGAAATTGTTGTCGTCGATGTAGATCCCCAGAAGGGCTTCGCCGCTTCCTTGTTCGAAGAAGTTATCTCGAATGACAATGTTATCCTGCACAGAGGTTGTATTCGAGGTTGCATAGATATGGATCTGGTCACCGTGATCTCCGAGACCGCCTAGATTCCACGGGTGCGAACTGGTGAAATGGTTGCCCTCAATCAACACATCGTTCACATCGCCACCCGTTACAGGGGAGCCGCGTAGATCATGGATGTAATTGTCTGTGATTGTCAGCCCGTCGACACGTCCGAAGGTAACGCCAACTGAAAATTCGGATATCTCCGTGTTAGTGACGGTCATGTTCTCGCCGTCCACAAACCAGATACCTTTGGCAACGGGATAACCGTTAACTCCGTTTGTGCCTTGCGTGCCAGGCTCCGAGTCCGGATCGATGCCACCGATGGCCGGACCGCCTTCAAATACAGAGTTGGAGATCGTGATATTGCTACTGACCGTTGTGCGAAAAGCTGCATCAGCGGTTGTCGTGTCCATCTCGTGTTCGAAGTCGACCTTGATTTCATCGAATGTCATTCCATGGACGTTCCAAAGACGTATGGAATCGAAAACTGCAATTGAATCGGGGTCGGCAGACCTGATCGTTACCGGAGCATCGAAGGTCAAATTTTGCAGATAAAACTCACCATAGTTCCCGGCGGCGAGGAGAATAACATCTCCACTTTGTGCTCCCTCAAGCGCGCTGACCAGCTCGGCCTGATTACTTACAGTGAATTCCATCTGTTCTCTGCACCCCTGTTGGACAAACTCCGATCGTCGGGCGACGTTTGCTGGGGGGTAGGGCCGGGGTGAGGAGGATTTTTGTCAAAATGAAGGTATCTGTTTCAGATAACGGCCATAATAAGGCCGCTGGAGGTCAACTGATCTCAGAACCGAAATAGCCGAGGCCTCGGTCGGCGGAATTCCGCGACAGTAGGCCAAAAATATGGATGCTTACTTCTATACTGGAAACGCCCAAACAGGCGCCTAACAGCGAGCGAAGATCAGCTTGCGCGTCTGATCTTCCGCAAAATAAGGCCCGGCTCCTGCATCACTCGTTGAATTCGAACCCATAGATCACGTATCGGCCCCATGGTGTTGTAGGGGTATGCTTCAAGCTCGGGCCAAGTCGCGGCCAGTACGGCATGCGCCATACCCTCGGACATTTTCCACTCATCAGGGAGCACGAGCATGGCATCAATCGCACGGCGATTCAAAAGTGGAGCAAACCTCAAAAGTGTCGGGTCTGCGCAAAATTGCGCGCTCCCCCATGGACCTACACGCTGCTCCAGATAGGCGAGATCAAGTATTTCTGTTGTTGGCCGACCTGCTAAGCCGTCGAGCCAGGCCTCGACACGAGTCAAAAGCTCCGGAACAGCCGGCAATCCAAGCCGTGCAACTAACCGTTCTGCGTCCAGAGTTGTTTCCGCATCATCATCCGATTTCCAGAAGAACCCACGCCCGATCTCACCCCCTGCGCCGCCGACAAACACATGTGTCTTTGCGATCGGCTCAACAGAAGGAAAATACCAAGAGTTGGCATCCGCCACGCAGTGCCCTGCCCGCCGAAGATAGGCCGCACGAGCTTGAGCATCTGCGCGTACACGTGGTAAAATCCAATGGTTCAGTCGCTGTTCGGATGCGATCCGCGCGGCCATCGCGCCGTCGACTGAATACTGATCCGATCCTTTGATTGTCACAAACAGTCGGTCCTCTCGGCCCGCTCCTGCCATACCTAGAAGCATGCGAGTTTCGCGCCCGGCTGTTAGCGCTTGAGCGATCTTACGTTCCGACCCTTTCAGTGCCGCCATCTGCGCTTGGACAATCTGAATCAGCTCGAGAACAGCGGCATTCGCTTGCACTGAGGTGGCCGCGGGCGCCCAGTGCCGCGAGACCGTCCAAGTGTCGAGATCCAGCATGTGATTGGGAAGAAGTCGGTCAAGACCGCGATGTGCCGTCAGGCCCGCAGGAAACCAGCCGGATCCTTCTACACCTAGTTTTGAATAAAGTGCTTTATCAAAAAGAGCGTCATACTCTGCGTCAGAGAACAGCGCATGCGCAGTACTACCCACCAGCTTAATTTCTGTTCCATAGACACATGGGATTTGAG
Source organism: uncultured Boseongicola sp. (assembly GCA_964414085.1). Taxonomy (GTDB): domain Bacteria; phylum Pseudomonadota; class Alphaproteobacteria; order Rhodobacterales; family Rhodobacteraceae; genus Boseongicola. The sequence goes on from CAYPVG010000348.1 coordinate 7,022, forward strand.
CGGCTGCATCAGGATACACTCGACGGGCACCGGGAAGGTCGAGGATTAGCAGAAATCGACCAGCCAATCGCTGGAAAAGCGCTGTAACGAAACTGTCCGGGTCGTCCGAGGAAATTGGCACTTGCCAGACATGCGTCACGCAGCGGTATTCCAAAAGATCAATCGGGTGCCCAAGCAGCACACCGACATCTCTTCCCTCGTGATCGCGCAGATCGATGAGTGGAAGATCAGGCCCGACTTCCAATGACAAACCAGCAACGGTACGCCCATTGCCTCTGGCCGACAAACGATATTGCCAAAGATCAAGATCCGGTCCGTTCTGCACCCACCCCTCCAGAGCGTATCTTATACCGCGGTGATACTCACATAATGCGCTAAGATCAGTCGATACTATTATTTATTTTCAACTAGTTACAATATATATGTTTCTTGTTCGAAA
>CAYPVG010000349.1:0-14921 GCA_964414085.1 uncultured Boseongicola sp.
AGGATCGTTCAAGTAATCCACGAATGTCCTTGGCAGTTTGCGGATCACGACCGGCATGCTCCACCAAAGCAACAGCAAGGTCGAGAGACATCCCTTGTCCAACGTCGAGATATGCGCGCCGGTAAAGATCTATCGCCCGCTGCCGATCCCGCACCGTCGATGCAAGAACAAATTCCTGGATCACGTAGTCTTCCAAAGCGTTGTCGTTTGCAGAAACTTGTTCGGCCCAAAACTTGATCGCTGCTTCAGAAACAAGCGGGTCCGATTGCAGCATCTGGAGGACCTTCGCTTTGGATGCTGAATGCCCTTGGACCGCGTGCCCTTGAATCATGGCCACTTTTCTCGGCTCAAAAGTCGCTGACAACTTTGCGGTATCGGATGGTGAAGCTGAAATCCGGGCCACTGCAGAAGCGCGATAGGCGTTCGACCAGAATGCCGCTTCATTTAAGAACGGCGCATGTGGCAAGCGACAACGATAAAACTCGTCCAAGGCGGTCATCGCTGGGGCATGTTCGAAACGCGAAACGGCATCGAGCAACAAATTCTCGGTGGCACTCAGAGTGTCGGGTGCATGGCGATACCGAGTTTGAATGTCCGCCAGCAGAACATGTGCATCCGGATCACCGCGTTCGATGGCCGTCTTGAGCAACACGCGTGCCTCCACCTCGCCACCCCAACGGCCATCGCGAAGCAATACTTCCCGTGCAAGGCGCGTGAACATATGCGCAGGGGCATTAGGTATGTTCACCATGTCATTGAGATAACTGCGTAAATCGCTTTCCTTCTGCGGAGCAGCATAGATCGGATTGACGTCCAGTGTCATGTAATCCGAAGCAACATGGCGCACACCGGGCCTTACGGATACGGGGTGACGCGCAAGCATTTCTCTGATGTCGTCAACAAGGATGAGACCGCTGTCTTCCAACTGTATAATCTCTTGATCACCGATCTCAACACCACCGGCGACGGCCTGCTCCAGGTACTTTTCAAGAACATCCCGGTCAGCGTGCGGTGCAGTACCATTCAAATGATGCTCAACAACACGCCAGGCCGCGTCCACGCCTCCCATATCCGCGGCGAACACACGCCACGCGTAGGCAAGTTTCTGATTTGGCTCAAGAATATCACCACTGATGTATTCTTGGGCCATACTTTCCGCGCGACCGCAAAGCCCCCGGTTCATCTGACCGATCATACCTCCGAAGGCGAGCGTTGCCGTCTCTTCTAAAGAAATTTCCCACCCCTGCACCGTCTGACCACTCACGGCCAAGCGTACGATGGTCAGCAAAGCCGCCGAGTTCCCCGCGAAGCCCGCTTCGACAAGAAGCGCATCGGCGCGCGTCGGATCAGCCTCGACTCCGATCCCGTGCCGCAGAAAATGAGCCAGCTTGACCTTCTGGGAGTTGGTCATGGTTTCAGTTTCAGCCAGCAGGCTTTGCAAAAGACCGCGTTGCTCAAGCTCGTCGAGCTGGCCAGCCTTAATCAGCAACTCCGCGCGTTCAAAAGCTTCATTGACGCCCACGTATCGTGGATCAAGCACCGCCTTTCGGGTGATGAGTTCTTCGATGAAAGCGGTCCACTCAAGTGCGCCGTCTTGCGTCAGATCTCGAATATCCCGACTTAGATACCGAATGCGCTCTTTATCATCCAAACGGACTTGCACAGGCGGAGCAACAGCGATCTCGGAATCCTGCAACTCTTCAACCTCCCGTTCTTCCGGAGGTGCGTTACACACATCCGCTGGTGGCAAATCCGGCGGTAGAAAAGTGAGAGCCAAGCGTTCTGAAAGCGCAGGGTGCGCGAACGAGAAAACCGCTACAATACTGATATTTATAAGATTTTTGGTTTTCATGTCGGAACCTTCCGGCAAAGCGCTACACGAGGCAAATCCGTCTCATCAAGTGGAACATTGATGTCCACATATTTCGCTCCAAGCTCCCACAGTCCCGAGAGTGGCATGTAGAACCTACCCGAAGCAGACACCTCCTCAGATCGCTCCACCGAACGGGTACGCCTTTGTCCGTCTTGCGAAACGAACGAAAACGAAGCCTTCGTCGAAGGCATCCCGGAATTGTCGAGGAACAGAGTATCGTTGGACGTGAACTCCACATCAGACAACTCAATCCGCACGCCGCCACTTTCAAGCAATGCCATTTCAAGTGGTGTCTCGCACCGCCCTTCAGCTGCGGCCAAAACCTCTCGTAAAGGTTGATCTCCACCCGACGCAAGAGATTCCCAGATCGGCAACTCCCAGATCAGCACTTCAGGCGCGGCTACTTGGTAAGCGTTTGATGTCAAATACGACGTCAATGCATGAAGGCTACGACCCCCACCATTGACGACATATGCCGCTTCATTCGCCGCATCAGACAGGAACCCCGCGAGATTCAAGTCACCATGCGCTGTCATGTCAGAGCCAACATAAACTAGCTTCGGTACATCACCTGCGACCAGCCCCGCGTCCAAAACCGTGGTTAAATAGTCTCCAGTGCTAACACCGGGTAGCGCAGCAAAGCAGTTTAGCTGCAGCACCAGATGATCATGGGAGGCAACCTCATGGGCCTCGCGAAGCACGGTTGCAAAGCCGTCTTCCGTAGGTCGTTCCCGCGCAGGCATCTGTTTGATGATTTCACCCACAAGACGAATTAGGCCCTCATTGGTCATACGTGGATCTGTTTTGAAGAACGCCTGCGTGTCACTCCACCCACCTGCTAAAGCCCCGCGAACATCTACAGTGGCCACGCGAGACGCGCGAAAACGTACAATCATGTCCTGATAAAGCGTTGCGGCCAGACTCCTGTCATAAGCGTAAGTGGACGCATCTGGCCCAAGCATATCGGGCATTGCGATGGCTTTTGTTGGTAGTGGCGCAACGATCAGCTTTGTGCCCCTCGCAGCCAGTGCATCTGAGAACGCGCCTATGCTTTCGATTACTGCGTCTGAGAAATCATGCGATAAAACCAGATCCGGATCCACACGGAAGAAGTTCCCGTTTTCGCCCTCGATAACAGGCACATGGGCATTGTTCAGCTCTGTGCAGGAAAATCGTGATTGTGCTTCGGCCCTAGTCGCACCGAACGCTAGCGCAACAGAGAAAATGGCACCTATAACAGCACCATAGGCTGACACTGCGGCCAACACCCTAGAAATCACAGTTCCTGCTCTCCGTGGCTTTCTCGCCATCGCACTCATTTGCCCCATTTATTGCGGCTCACCCAAAGTGCATTCAGCCCTAGCTCGGTGAACCGTTATCAGGCTCCGATTCTATCGCTGACATTCGCCGAAATTATGGCGACCAAGTGCCTCTGATCCGCCACCATCCAATAAAATGGCCTCCTGCCCACGTAGATCGTTGGCAACCGCACGAAATTGCTGCGTGATGTCACCATCCAAAAGTCTTGGAAACTGATTGCTTAAGTCATTCTTGAAAAGCGCAATGCGTGCGCCGGTGGCCGTGGCAACACCTGCCCCGTTCTCACGCAGTAAATTACCAAAGACAAAGGTGATATTGTCCGGACGCTGCGCGGCCACCATCAATCCGGTGCCTTTGTTGCCAATGATCCGATTGTCCTCGACCCTCGCGAAAGCGCTGCTTCGAATTTCAACGCCTTTTTGACGGTCGTCCAAGATCAGGTTGGCCAACACGCGACCGCAAGACACATCTTGCAACTTCACACCACCGCCATCGCGACGCCAGATAAGATTGCCAGAGATTTCAACATGGTCACTGGTCGATGACACCAACATCCCCGCGCGCGACCCTTCGAGAATGACATTGTCCAATATCCGGACGCCGGAAGAGCCATTTGAAACGCGGATCGCGTTGGTGGGTGTCGGCCCGGCGAACAGATTCCCTGAAACGAGAGCTTCGGGAGAGCGCGACACCAACAACGGGTTGCGACGCATATCAAAAAGTCGGTTGTCCCGAAGCTCGACTTGGCGTTGCCCAACCACGGCAAGGGTTACCAAATCCTCGAAGCGTGAATGCTCAACCACAGACCTTTGTAGCGGTCGCATCGTTGGATGTGATACCATTGAAAAGCCTGAAAACTTTGCAGTTTTTCCAAAACCCAAACCTTTGAATGACGCTCCAGAAACGTGGACGGTTCCTGTCCCGACCGAGGAAATGAACGGCACAAACTCATCATTAAGCGGGCTAACGTCATCGGTAATGGCTATGCGCGACCCGTATATTTCTAAGCGACCAAAATTGAGAATGAACGCCCCGTCACGACGGCTCAGATCAATCACATCGTTTGGACCGAGCCGAAGGGTAGCGCCGTCTTTGATCACGATAGGTGTACGCAGTATCCGCGCGCGCGTGTTTATATCCAGACCAAGGTGACGATGCGTCAGACGGTCTTCCAACTGCCCCATGGTGGCCACGCCACTTTCGACCGTCATCGCAAGGTTTTCACCGCGAATGTTAGCTCTCAGAATGTCAAAGCTGTCCTTTGCGCCGTAAGCTTGGTTCAACGCGGCAAGGCCGTATCGAATGTCACTCCACTCAAGGCTGGCTGGTGTCTCCGGCTCAAAAAACGTCTCAAGAGTGCGCGACGAAAATCTGGGACCAGGCCAATCTAGCTCCTGCGTGAGCTCGCGCAAAGCGACGTCGCGCAAGTCTCCTGCATTTACACTCTCGGACATATCGGTGAGTTGTTGGCGCAACTGCATAACTGACCAGTCAGGCGACGCGTTCGAAACCCCCGCCAGAAAGCCAAGTCCGACGCATGCCGCAACAACCCGGAACACAATCCGGCGTAGAGTTTTTAAAGCCTTAGGCATGACTCGCTGAAGCAGGCAAGGATTTGGGCGAGTCCACGTCCGTATCGAACGTCATGAACAACAACTCACCCTCGCCGTCTCCACAGTTGGTGATACGAATAGACCCTTCAGGGTCGGAATAGATCCGCCCCCCTTCGCGCACGGTTTTTTGCCAGGCAGGACCTTGCGCATGCACAGTCCCTTTGACGACAATCACTTGACGGCCGTGACCTGCATCCATGTCAACGAATGCACCAAGCGGCAGCTGACTTGTGCCGAGGTTAAAGGTTTCCGTCTCGTGAATGCGTTCAAGCCCCGCGGGCATCGTGAATGACACCATCTTCGGAGCAGCGCTTGCGTAGTATTCCGCCTCAGGTCGCGCTTTGCTTTTCAGCTCTTCAACGACGTCCTTTACTTTCTGCGTGCTAGTGCGTCGTGTCACTAGAAGAGCATCTGGCGTATCGACAACGATGATATCGTCGAGGCCAACAACACTCACAAGACGCCCTTCGGAACGAACCATCGTGTTTTTGGAACTTACAGCGACCACATCGCCCTGGAAGACATTTCCATTGCCGTCAGACTTGGCGATGTCAAACATTGCAGACCAGCTTCCAACGTCGTTCCAGTTCACTTCAAGAGAGGTTGTGACGATACGGTCTGTGCGCTCAAACACCGCCATCTCAGTCGGATCAGCTTTTGCTTCGCTAAACGCCTCACCATCCAGATAGAAGGCTTCTGGGAATATCGCCGCCCCCATGACAGAGCGCTTGATCGCGGCTGCCGTGCCAGGATCATACTTCTCGTATTCTTCAACAATTGTTTTTGCCGAGAACAGAGAGATGCCAGACGCCCAAGCGGCGTCAAGCTCATCTATGATCCGCTGTGCCTCAGGTTTCGATGGTTTTTCAATGAACTGGTCCACCTTATACAGTCCAGAAAACCCATCAATTTCTTCACCTTTGGTGATGTAGCCAAAGCCACTTTCCGGTCCGCGAGGCGAGATGCCAAACGTGATGATATTCCCGTCCATCGCTGCACCGGCATAGCGCATGATCGTGCTGTTGATATCGCCCTCGATCACGTGATCAGCCGGCACAACAAGGATCAAAGCCTCCGGGTCACTGGCCATCAACGTAAGCGCCGCCGCCAGAACGGCCGGCCCAGTGTTTCGTGCCATTGGTTCGCAAATGATGCGGCTGCCAGATTGAATTTCCTTGAGTTGATGCACGACCGTCGCACGGTGCCGCAAGCTGGTCACAATACAAGGGTCATGGAAGCCTTCGCCCGAATGCCTCTGGATTGCCGCCTGAAAGAAAGATACCGAATCTTTGCCACCAATTTTCTGGAATTGCTTTGGGCTGCGTGTTCGAGAAATCGGCCAGAGTCGTGTGCCACTACCACCGCAAAGGATCAGGGGGTGAATCTTCTTCATGAGTTGGCTCCTCCGCCAAAAGCCCAAAATGGCTGTTTGGTCAGTCTCAATTGCGCAAACTTGCCGATATCTTCCTCACCCAGAGCCCCCTCAGGTGCATGAAGATTTACTGGTACAAAAAGCTCGCCGCTCAGAGCAGCATTGTTTGAAGTTTGACCCGCGACGACAGTGACCGGGATGGAACGCCCATCCGCCATATCAAGAAATACTGCGTCGCCTTTCATCGCTCTTGCCAACCCTTCAACGCTCATCAAAGCCTGAATGTTAACGTCGACGTTATTAACCAAGATTGTCAAAATTACGTCGGTAGGAAGGACGGTTGTGCCCTCTCCAACACCCTGATTTACAACGACATTGCAATCGCATGGCATCTGAAAGTTCAAGACATCGCCACTGTTTGAGTTAACCGAAAACAGGACTTCGCCCTTCTTGGCGTCCGGGTTCAAGTAGGCCACCTGACCAGCTGCCGACGCGCGCATGATCTGCCCCGATTGATCAATCAGAACCGGGTGCATCTCGATACCGGTGGTGAACCGGGTATAAAGCGCAGATGCGGCCAGGACGATTAGTCCGGCGGACATCACAGCTACAGCAATCGAACGGAACCTGTCGGTCCACTTCTGCTCAGCTGGTGGCTTGTCTTCCTTTGGCTTTGTCGGCCCCGAATAGGCCATGACAGCACCCAGCGTCACGAAGTCTCCGGCAATGAAGCTGTTCAAAACAAAGCGAAGCTGGGCAAGATGTTCACCCGTTGGGTCCGCAAACTGAAGGATCAGTTCGTCTTTGTATTCACCTACAACCAATACGTCAGGATAGATCGCCAAAGAGAAATTCTGGAACTCAAACTGCAGCTTTACCGAATGCGTTTTGCCCTTCAGCAAGAAGACGTCGTCACGGGATTTTACGCGGATCGTCGTGATCGAAATCTTCGTGCCAGTGAAGTTCTGCCCGCAGATATACAGGTTGAACGGGAGAGACAGCGCCGGATGTTCGCTTTCAAAGCCGAACTCATAAGGAACGACGGCATTGTCGCTCCCAAGGTCCAGCGTTTTCGTTTCAACGCGGCGTGTTAATTCGGTCGTCATATTACAAAGTACTCAGGAAAATTACGCCCAGCGTTAGCCAGCAAAGCGTCAGTGCGTGGTGAGCAGTCGATTCATGCGCTTTAACTCGGTCAAACAACGCAACGACGGCTGCACCTCCGGTTGAATTCTGACGCGTCCACTTTTGCTTATCGAGGCGGAACAGAACGAAGGTTTTGATCGCGGCACCAACAACTTGCGAGAAGTACAGGATTGGAGGCTGCGAGACGGGAAACGACACACCATTGAAGATCGCGATGAAGGCGCAAAACACGTATCGGGTGGCCAGAACCCAGCCGATGTACAGCGGGATGACCAGAGGCGACGCCAAGATCGCGGTCACGGCGACAGAAAGTGGCCCAACCAACGTTGTGAACATGGACACGCGTTGGTCCAGAATGGACCACCACGTGAAGAATGATTTCATCGGCTTAGGCCCCAAACGAATGGCACGTCCGTTGGTGCGCATCATATTTCCGAACCAACGCACCATCAGTGTCTTGGCGCTGTCGTAGAATGTTGCGCGCGGCTGCGTTTCCACCGACCGCGAAACCATGTCCGGCAGGTAAAGCATCTGGTAGCCATTTCTCAACAGCCAGAACCACGTCGATTTGTCGTCCCCGGTAAGAAAGTTCACGCGGCCAAGACGCCAGTGATCGAGGTAATCGTGCCCAACTCCGTTCACGAGTCCCGGATGTGTTGCCAGGTTTGCACGGAAAATCGACATACGCCCGGTCAGCGTCAACACATGTTTGGATAACCCCATCGAGCACATCATCACCTGACGTTGATGAAACCGCAGATCAAACCAATCTTTGAACAGGTTCTCGTCATCGACGATAGCTTCTTCATGCGTCGTCAGCGCACCAACGTTTTGATCGTAGAACCAAGGTGCAGCTGCCTCGACGACATCATCGGGCACCACTGTGTCACCGTCGACAAAGATCATGATGTCGTTTTCTGCCGGCGCGTACCGTGCAAGCAAAGTCAGAGCGCGCTCCATCGCGTCGCGCTTGCCGTTCGATTTGATCCGGTCAAGATGCAGCTTCACCGACGACATATCGCACTGCATGCTGTTGTAGATTTCGCGGATGAGCCGCTCGTCGGCGCCTTCCACAACAGATGATACGATCGTTGCACCATCAGGCGCACGAGCTGCAGCGCGAAAAAGACGCCGATACACCATCAGCGTCGTATCAAAGTCCACCATATAGGATGTGACCATGAAGTACGCGTGACTTCGTACTCCGCTGGCTTCGTACTCGGCAAACACCTTGGCCTTGCGCCTCGGGTACACCCACTTTTTGAAGATGATTGCGCGGGAAAAGTTCAACAGCGCCCAAGAATAGCGCCACGCACCCAAAACACCGATCACGATAATGGCGTGATGCGCAGCACTCGGATCCCCGAGAAAGCTTGCCGGCACGGTGAGACCCAACAGGACAATCACCGAGAAGTAGGCAAAATGTGTGAGTGTGCGCAGCAAAGGCCGATCCTTACCAGCAAATGCCCGAATACGACTCGTCGCTCACGCGATCACGTTGAACGCGCGTCAGGTCGACGACTTTGCGTTTGGGAGTTGCTTGCTTCAGCTTCTCAACAGTTTCGCCGTAGTAGTTCCCGACGAGGACTGTGCCAGAACGTTCGATCAGGTCGTCAATGTCGCCGACAAGCCGCTCCTCAAGGTCTGGAATGCCTTCATTGCCTCGTCCAGCGCCCGGCGTTCCCGCATCAAACGCTTCCTTAACGAATGGGTCGTAGATTTCTACGTTGATACCTTTGTCGATAAGACGCGCCGCCAGAGTAACCAACGGACTTTCGCGAAGGTCGTCTGTGCCAGGCTTAAAGCTGATGCCGACAAAGCCCACAGACTTGGAACCAGATTGTTCGATCATGTCCTCGGCACGAGCGATCTGCGCTGCGTTCGCTTCCAGAACGGCGTTTAGCAAATGGGCCTTAGTGCCCGTGCTACGCGCAAGGAAACCCAGGGCGCGCACATCTTTTGGCAGACAGGAACCGCCGAAGGCAAAACCTGGGCGCATAAAGTACGGTGACATGGCGGCCTTGTCGTCCGAGCAGAGAATTTCCATGACGGTCTGACCATCAATGCCAGAGGCTTTGGCAATGTTGCCGATCTCGTTGGCGAACGTGACCTTTACTGCGCGCCAACAGTTCGATGTGTACTTCACGAGCTCTGCAGTTCGGATATCAACTTTATGGATATCGCACGGCATGTCTTTGTTCAGAGCACTCAGGAAATCCCGAGTGCCATCATCCATGAAACCGAAAACCACCAGGCCAGGATCGTAGTAGTCTGCAATCGCGGTGCTTTCACGCAGGAACTCGGGGTAGTATCCAAGGCCAAAGCCTTCGCCTGCCTTTTTGCCAGACATCTCTTCCAGCACTGGAATACAGGCCGTTTCAGTGCTGCCAGGAACAATCGTCGAGCGAACGATGACCGAGTGGTAACCGTCTTTGTTTGCCATAGCGGCACCAATGTTGCGGCAAACGTCTGTGACATATGACAGACCAACCGAGCCATCCGGTGCCGACGGCGTACCGACGCAGATGAATGAGGCGTCCGTGTTATCGATGGCGTGCTGCGTATCACTGGTCGCCGTCAAATTGCCTGCAGCAACGACTTCACGCACCAAATCGTCGATGCCTTCCTCAACGATCGGAGAGTTGCCTGCGTTGATCGCGTCGATCTTTCCTTGATCCACATCGACCGCGATGACCTCATGTCCGTCCTTGGCCAAACACGCCGCCGAAACGACGCCGACGTAGCCGATGCCAAATACACTGATTTTCATGCCCGTATTTCCCGATTAACAAAGTCTTACCAACTGCGTATCGCGGGCAAACGTGCAAAATGTTGGGCAATAACGTGATAGATCGCGTCCTAAACGCGAACAATCCACGGCAAAAATTACAGAATGTCGGCTCAGAATGTCGAGATTTCCACCATTTCGACTTCGACTTGTCGACGTGTCTAGGCCTTCGGTTCGATCAAACGCCCGACTTTCTCGATCCTCGCCGCCATGGGATCAGCGTCCGAAAGGAATGCAACGTCCAACTCGATGTCGGATCGCCCTACCTCGCGCATTGCTGCTTCAACGACAGAAACCAGCGCTGACCGATCTGCTTCTTCTGCGTCTGCAAAAGCCAGCAAATATCCGGTGCGAGAACCTTCGTATTCTGCCTGCAAAAGCAATGCCTTAGAGAACCTACTTGCCAAATCATACAACCGTTCAGAAATTGCGTTCTCAAGCGTGTCTGGAAACGTTTTCGGAGTGAGCAGCGCCTTAAATTGGCTGGTATCCGCATCGGGCACCAAGTCTTCACCGGCTCGCCCGTCGTAGTAGGCACAGATCATGTCAACCGTGTCGGACGAAATCAAAGTGGCCGAGCTGGTCCCGGTCATGTTCAATGCCAAGCCGACTCCGTGCCCTCTCAACAGCTTGAAAATGTCCATTCCCAACGCCTGCGACGTCTGCGTATGGTCGCCGGTCAGATCATCTGCCTGATCGGGCGCCTCAAATGCCAAAATGTAGTTTGCACCCTTTAGCGCAAACACTTTGGGCTCGTTGGCCTCTGGGTCACCATCGCGGTCAAGCAGGACGAATATGCGTGCCTCCGCAAGTGTCTCATAGAACTGCCAAAGTTCAGTTTCGCCACCTTCGAAAGTCGCGGCGTACATCGTTCCAAGCTGAGACACGTATTCCGAGGAGGGAGCATCGCGTTCTGGAGTGGCCGTCACTTCACCACTGTCTTCGAAGGCGCTGGTGACAACGCGGGTCCCGCGATGCGAGCGAAACAACGCCGGGCCAGGCGTTCCCGTAGCATTACCTTGATCTGATGCTGTCACTCTGCCTGCACCTTACTATCCGTCACAACCCACCGCCCATAACGGAACTGCTCTTTGAAATAAAATGAGCCGAACACGTCCAAAGCCCGAACCGCACCGAAAGGGCCAATTCACCCAGATTTCCAGCGCTTGTAGCGCAATACATGCGGCGATGACCATAGCACCCATTTCATTCAGCATTTCCAACGAAAATAGAGCGGGCTTACACCCGCTCCATTTTTCCCTTGAACGTCGGTTTACTTACGCGAAAACGCGCCCCAACGCACCATCAATCGCCGATGTAATTTCGTCGATATCGTCCGGAGTGGAAATCAATGCTGGGCTTAAACAAAGCGTGTTGTTGAAACCGGTTAGCGAACGGTTGGTTGCCCCGATAATCACGCCTTGCTGCATGCAATCTGCAACGACCTGTTGAACTAGCTTTTCGTGAACCGGCTCTTTCGTTTCACGGTCTGTAACAAGCTCGGCACCGGCAAACAGTCCTTTGCCGCGAACGTCGCCGATAACTTTGTGCTTTTCAGCCAGCGCATTGAGGTTGTTAGTCACGCGTTCACCCATTGCAATCGTGTTTTCGAGCAACCCCTCTTCCTCGATGATCGCCATGTTTTCGATGGCTGCGGCTGGACCTGCTGTACACCCACCAAACGTCGAAATATCGCGGAAATAATCCATCGAATCTTCTGGTGCGGATTTGAACATGTCGAACACGCGCTCGGTCGTGACCATACACGCAATCGCCGCATAACCGGACGCCACGCCTTTCGCCATTGTCACGAAGTCGGGCTTAATGCCGTAATGCTGATAGCCAAACCAGGTACCGGTACGGCCAATGCCGCAGACCACTTCGTCGATGTGCAACAGAATATTGTATTTGGCACAAATCTCTTGGACGCGTTCCCAATATCCCTCCGGTGGCGTGATTACTCCACCGCCTGCCGTGATCGGCTCGAGGCACAATGCACCGACGGTATCCGGACCCTCGCGGAGGATAACCTCTTCGATCGCGTCAGCGGCGCGCACACCGTAGTCGGAAACATCGCCGAACTGCGAACGATATTCGAGACAATGCGGAACTTTCACGAAGCCGGGAGCGAACGGCCCATACTGAGCATTGCGCTCGTTTTGGCCGCCTGCCGACATAGTCGCCAGGGTGGACCCGTGGTAATCGCGATCACGATAGAGAATCTTGTGCTTCTTGCCGCCATAGAGCTTGTGCGAAATTTGGCGGACCATTTTGAAGGCCTTCTCATTCGCCTCGGAACCGGAATTCACGTAGTAGACGCGACTCATCCCCGGCATCTTCGAAATCAGTTTTTCAGCGAAAATAGACCCTGGAATCGATCCAGCGGATTGGGCGAAGTAATTCATCTTCACCAATTGATCACGGACCGCATTTGCAATCCGCTCACGACCATAGCCAACGTTAACAGTCCAGACACCGCCCGAAACGCCGTCGATGTGCTCTTTGCCGTGTTGATCCCAAACACGCATACCTTTGCCTTCAACAATGATTCTTGGATCATTGGTCTCTAGCGACTTATGTTGAAAAAGATGGTGCCAAAGGTGGGCACGGTCGGCTTCTACGATGTGTGACAGATCATTCTGTGTAAGTTGCGTGTTCACGGCGTAATCCTCGCAATAGCATGCACCTCCGGTGCATATCGACGCTTTGTTTTGCTTCATTCCTGAAGGGCACGTTAGGGCCAGTAGATCCGTGGGCATAGTGCCAGCTGAGCAAAAAAGCAGCACCGGCGGGGAATTCCTGCATAATAATTGGCCTTAAGAGGTGAGCCGCAACTGGACCTATGGGCTTCTTTTTTTTAACGACTATAGTCGTTCCTGCGAATTCACTGGAGCCGCGTAAAATGCTCCGGGAAAAACAGGGAAGAAAACAATGAAATCTAAAATCATGCTCGGCTGCTCTGCAGCCGCTCTCGCATTGGTGGCTTCGGTCAACGCCGCAAAAGCCGATGAAATCACAGTAGCGTACTTCCTCGAGTGGCCGATGCCATTCCAGCACGCCAAAGAAACTGGCGCATACGACGAAGCTTTGGGCGTAAAGGTCAACTGGGTCAGCTTCGACACAGGTACTGCTATGTCCGCTGCGATGGCATCTGGCGACGTTCAGTTGTCCGTCTCGCAAGGCGTGCCGCCGTTCGTGGTTGCAACTTCTGCAGGCCAAGACCTCCAGATTGTTGATGTGGCTGTTTCCTACGCCGACAACGACAATTGCGTTGTTCGCGCTGATCTCGAGATCGACAAGAACAGCGCTGACGAACTGGCTGGCAAGAAAGTTGCTGTGCCGCTCGGCACTGCTGCTCACTACGGCTTCCTCAAGCAGATGGAGCACTTCAACGTGTCCCTCGACAGCCTGGAAATCGTCGACATGGCACCAGCCGAGGGCGAAGCTGCTCTGAGCCAAGGTGCTGTCGATATGGCTTGCGGTTGGGGTGGTGCACTGCGCCGTATGCTCGACTCCGGCAACATTCTTCTGACCGGTGCTGAGAAGACTGAACTTGGTATCCTGGTGTTCGACGCAACGACTGCGCCGACGTCCTTTGTTGCCGAGAACGGCGACCTGGTTGCCAAGTTCCTTGAGGTGACAGCTAACGCCAACGCAATGTGGGCCGACGAAGCGAACCGCGCTGAGATGCTACCAGTTATCGCTAAGGACGCTGGTATGTCTGAAGACGACGCGGCATCGACACTGTCCACATTCGTCTTCCCGACTGTGGAAGAGCAGCTTTCCCAAGCTTGGCTCGGCGGAAACGCAGCAGCCTTCATGAAGGGCGTTGCAGACGTCTTCGTTGCTGCTGGGTCGATCGACGCTGCGAAGGCTTCGTATGAAGACAATGTGAACGCTGGACCACTGTCCAACTAAGCGATTGCACTTTGGTGGGCGCGCGTGATGTGCGCCCACCTTACATTCGCCTCGGCGTACCGACGCATCGTAGGGCGACACACCTGGCAAGAGGGGATACCACGTGTCCGGGCTTCTAATTGATGACATTTCAATGCGCTTCGACCTGCCAAATGGCAGTCACGTGCAAGCGCTTAAGAACGTAACACTGGACATCAAGTCCGGCGAATTGATGAGTGTCCTCGGTCCGTCCGGCTGCGGCAAGACGACTCTTTTGAACATTGTTGCAGGTTTTCTGGCTCCGACCGAAGGCCAGATCTTTTTGAACGACCACAAGGTAGAAGGACCAAGCCCAGAACGTGGCATGGTATTCCAGCAAGGCGCATTGTTCGAATGGATGAATGTTCGGGACAATGTCTCGTTCGGTCCTGACATGAAAGGCGTAAGTCGCGCGGAAAGCAAAGAAAAGGTGGAGCATCTTCTCGAGGTCGTCGGCCTTCAGGACTTCAAAGAGAAAGCCATATACGAGCTTTCCGGTGGTATGCAGCAGCGCGTCGCCTTGGCACGCTGCCTTGCTAACGATCCTGACGTCATCCTGATGGACGAGCCGTTGGGCGCTCTGGACGCGCTGACCCGCGAAAAGATGCAGAGCCTCGTGCTCGACCTTTGGAAAGATACAGGTAAGACAATTATTCTGATCACGCACTCGGTCGAAGAAGCACTCCTCTTGGGCGAGCGCCTTCTTGTGATGGCCCCGCGCCCCGGTCGTGTACACAAAGAATATCGCCTGCCATTTGCGGACTTGGGTGTTGGCGCTGATCTGCGCGAAGTCAAAAAGCACCCTGACTACGCACCCACTCGCGAGGAAATCCTCGAAATGATCTGGAACATGGAAGAAGAGATTATGGGCCG
>CAYPVG010000350.1:0-3667 GCA_964414085.1 uncultured Boseongicola sp.
GAGATGGGCGTCGTTCTTAATCG
This sequence comes from uncultured Boseongicola sp., assembly GCA_964414085.1. Lineage (GTDB taxonomy): Bacteria > Pseudomonadota > Alphaproteobacteria > Rhodobacterales > Rhodobacteraceae > Boseongicola. The sequence continues at coordinate 24 of CAYPVG010000350.1, forward strand.
CGAAGAACGCCAGACACTCAACCAGGACCTTTACGATGAAGTCACGGGCCTCGGGCCCCTTGAACCGCTTCTGAAAGACGACACGGTCAACGATATTCTGGTCAACGGCCCTCAGCAGGTTTTCGTGGAACGTGCGGGTCGCCTTGAGCTGACGGACACAACATTCAAAGACGAACGTCACCTGCTTCGGATTATCGATAAGATCGTTTCCGCTGTGGGCCGTCGTGTAGATGAATCAAACCCATACGTTGACGCTCGCCTTGCTGATGGCTCTCGTTTCAACGCTATGGTGCCACCTATTGCGGTTGACGGTTCGCTCGTCTCCATTCGTAAGTTCAAGAAAGAAAAGCTTTCGGTCGATGACCTGGTGAACTTCGGTGCCTTTACCGAAGAGATGGCTGCCTACCTGCAAGCCGCTGTTGCCACACGACTGAATGTTATCGTCTCCGGCGGTACGGGTTCAGGTAAAACGACGACGTTGAACGCACTTTCGTCTTTCATCGACAACGACGAACGCATCCTGACGATCGAGGATACGGCGGAACTTCAGCTCCAGCAGACACACGTGGGACGGATGGAAAGCCGACCACCAAACGTCGAAGGAAAAGGCGCGGTCACGCAGCGTGACTGTCTGAGGAACGCGCTTCGTATGCGTCCTGACCGCATCATCGTGGGTGAGACGCGTGGCGAAGAAGTGATCGACATGCTTCAAGCCATGAACACCGGCCACGACGGATCGATGACCACGATCCACGCGAACTCTGCGCGTGACGGTGTGTCTCGCCTGGAAAACATGATCTCGATGGCTGGCATCGAAATGCCGCTAAAGGCATCGCGGGCACAGATTTCGTCGGCTGTGAACCTCATCGTGCAGGCCTCGCGTTTGCAGGACGGTTCACGTCGCATGACATCGATAACCGAGGTGACCGGCATGGAAGGCGAAGTGATCTCGATGCAGGAAATCTTCCGGTATCAGCGCGTCGGACTCACACCTGACAACAAAATCATCGGTCACTTCACAGCGACCGGCGTGCGCAGCCACTTCTCAGAGCGGTTCCGCATGTGGGGCTATGATCTGCCTGCCAACATCTTTGAACCTTTCGCGGCGGAGTAACTCACAATGGTTATCAGCGCAGAACCAATTATTTATGGCCTGATCTTTGTCGCCGTGCTTGCCCTGGTTCAGGGCATTTACCTTACGGTTTTCGGCAAATCCATCAGCCTGAACAGCCGCGTCAACCGCCGACTGGAAATGCTCGAGCGCGGCGCGGGTCGCGAGCAAGTCTTGGAACAACTCCGCAAGGAAATGTCTCAGCACATGAAATCGCGGAGCATTCCGCTCTATGCGATTTTGGCCGAGAAAGCGCAGAAGGCAAATATCGCCTTTTCTCCAAGTCAATTGATTATGGTGATGGGCATCCTTTCTGTGGTGTCCTTCGTTCTTTTGACGTTTGGGACAAGCGCATCGCTGATCATCCGCTCTGTTTTGGCCGTCCTTATGGGCGTCGGCGCAGTCTTTATTTGGGTGAACAACACTGCCAAGAAGCGCTTGGGCATGATCGAAGAGCAACTGCCTGACGCCGTTGAACTTATGGTTCGATCGCTTCGCGTGGGCCACCCTTTCACGTCTGCGATGCAGATCGTTGCAAAAGAAGTTCCAGACCCGCTAGGCTCTGAAATGGGTGTTATCTCGGACGAAGCAGCCTACGGCCGCGACGTTGGTGAAGCCCTCAAACAAATGGCTGAACGCCTGGACATGCAAGACCTTCGCTTCCTCGCGGTGGCCGTGACTATTCAGCAAACCTCTGGTGGTAACCTGGCCGAGATCCTTGACGGTCTTGCTAAGGTTATCCGTGCACGCTTCAAGCTCTTCCGCCGAGTGAAAGCCATCACTGCGGAGGCCAAATGGTCAGGCATGTTCCTATCGGGCTTCCCGATTGTGGCTCTTGTTATGATCAACGTTATCCAGCCGAACTACTATGACGACGTGAAAGAAACTGCAGTGTTCATTCCCGCCTGTCTGGTTGTTGCCGCTTTCCTTGTTGCCAACGTCTTCGTCATGAAGGCCCTTGTGAACATTAAGGTGTAAACGCCATGGATGTGATCTACGAATACCTCGAACTGGCCAACACCTTCCTAACCGACAACTTCGGTGAATTAGGACCGCTTCTTATCGTTGGCGTACTGGGCATCTTCATGGTGGTCCTTACGCTGCCTATCTTCCTGAAAAAACAGGAAGATCCGCTCGACAAGCTGCGCGCGGCGGCTCAGGCAAGTGCCGCGGCCGAAACTGGTGACGATAAGAAACGCTTGCGACGCAGAGCAGGCGGTAAAGCTGCTAAACTTGAGAAGTACTCTGGTTTTCTCGAGCCACAGGACGAACAGGAATACTCGGCCGTTGCTCTGAAGCTTTTGCAGGCTGGCTATCGCGGCAAGGACGCGGTGCGAACCTACCACTTCTTGCAGTTCTCGCTGGGAATCATGTTCCTTTGCGTTGGGATACTCTATGCGATTTACTCCAGCACGACGGGCGAGCCTTCAACTCAAGCCCTGATCCTGTCGATCGTTATCCCGGGTGCGTGTGGTTACATGCTTCCGAAGTACTGGGTGACCCGCAGGCAAGCCGCGCGTGAAGAGGAAATCACAAACGGTTTCCCTGACGCTCTAGACATGATGTTGGTCTGTGTGGAAGCGGGTCAGTCGCTCGACCAGTCGATCATCCGCGTGAGTAAGGAAATCCGTGCCGGGTATCCGTCCTTGGCAGACGAATTTGAAATGGTCGCCCACGAGATGAAAGCCGGTAAGGACAAACAGCAAGTTCTTCGCGATATGTCGGAACGCGCTGGTGTTGCCGACGTCGCGAGCTTCGTGACCGTTCTTATCCAATCTGCGAGTTTCGGTACCTCAATCGCAGAAGCGCTTCGGGTTTATGCGTCAGAAATGCGCGATAAACGGGTTATGCGGGCCGAAGAAAAGGCAAACAAGTTGCCTACGAAGATGACCCTTGCCACAATGATGCTGACGGTGCCGCCGCTTCTGATCATTTTGATCGGTCCATCGGTATATGGCATCGCCGAGACACTGTCGCAGGCGAACTTCTAAGGGGCGTAATGCACCATAAAGCAATGATCGTCGGGAGTGCCGGATTGGCTCTCCTGACTGCGTGTGAACAGACCGGCGGCCTAGAACAGGCCGCCGATGGTCCGTTTGCGCCTGCCGGCGTCGCAACGGACGCTGAGAGCGTCGACGGTTTGATCGTCGGCCACCGCCTCATGGCGTCCGGCGAGTACGAGTTGGCGCTGAAGGCCTACTACCGAGCGGCCGCTGAACAGGGCGTCAACGTGGACGTTTTGTCCGCTATCGGATCGGCGAACTTGCAATTGGGGCGGCTCGGACAAGCCGAGCAAATCCTGCGGCGGGCGACCGAGTTGGATGAAACCTTCCCGCCTGCATGGAACAATTTGGGTGTCGTTTTGATGGAAAAGGGCAACTACGGCGAGGCAAGTCGAGTGTTTCGACTGGCCTTTGCGTTAGACAGCGGTCAAAGCGCGGAAATCCGCGAAAACCTCCGCTTGGCCCTCGCAAAACTGGATAATCCCGAGTATTCTGAGCCAGATGAGTTCCGCTTGGTTCGCCGCGGACCC
>CAYPVG010000351.1:0-15243 GCA_964414085.1 uncultured Boseongicola sp.
TGAGAGTTTACTTGTCAGGCGTTCGCAGTAGTGACCCAGATGAAGATACGGGGACCCGCGCTTTCGATCTTGCGGGCGTCGCAACAAACCTCGAGTCTGGCGCGGATGTAATCGCCCGAAAAATGGTCAGCCTCGCGCGTCAAAAACATGTGGAGACGACCAACTTCTCGGAAGAAGGATGGCGCGAATTATCGGACTTCCACGACAAGGTACTCAGAAATGTTCAACACGGGATCGCTGTGCTTATGTCCGACGACACCGGCGCGGCGCGCGAGCTAGTTGAACAAAAGGAAATGATCCGTGAAATCGAGCAAAAGCTTGAGCGCATGCACCTGACACGATTGCGCCAAGGCCTTATAGAGTCGATTGAAACCAGCGCGATCCACATCGACCTGTTGCGGTCATTGAAGATGCTTAATACGGCATTCGCTATGATTGCCTACCCACTCCTCAAGGAGCAAGGTGAACTCCTCGAAAGCCGCCTTGCAGGTAACTGAGTGCAAATGGCGATATCGTTGGACCAAAGCGGACCTTCATACTTGGAAATCGAGCGGCCGTTTTGTCCGCAATGCAGACTTCCGGCCTACGTTCAATGTGTAGGAACGATCATCTATCTTCTTGGGATTGGCGCCAGGCTAGCTTGTTTCCTTCATCAGTCGCAAGAAGACTGAACGGTTGGGACAAAACGCTGGTGGCCCATCACTTCCGTCGCCGAGGCTAACCCAAGACGAGCATGACCGAAGCTGATCACAAGTGGTGCATCCAATCATGCTTTGACGCACTGCCTCGCGCACCTCTGTTCCAATTCGTTTTGGAAGTGAAATGCCTAGGATCTGCATTACCTGCCGTCGGATCGTCATTCCTCGGTCAAATCTGTTACCCCAAGCTCGAAAGTCTGCCAGTTCCATCTTCCCTCCCTTTCCTGTCAACACTCTTGATCAAGTCTTCGTTTGACTTCGTTGACGTGAATCAAAATGTTCGAATGCTTTGGATTTCGTGAACTGAGTTCGTTTGATTTTGTCACGTTTGACTTTGGCTTATAGCAAACAGGTGTCTCCAAAGTTGGGGCGGGGCAATCTCTTTACGTTAGTTTTTACGCGCTGGAAGCTGAGGTCGGTGCGTCAATTCCAAAGACAGTCTGCTTCGTCCGCAGAGCCGCCCTTGGATCCGCCTGCAGCGAATCTCAGCTAGGAGCCCGAAGCGGACTTACAATTGAGGTAGAAAACCTCGTTTCGGAAGGATCTTAGTCAGCTGCAGGAAGATGGCGTCACTGCAACATCATGTTACGGCGTTTTTGACGAAAATTTCCTAGCTAGGCACTTGGCTACTTCCAAGTTGTCGGTGCCCAATTCAAACCGTAAATGAAGCACCAAGCCAGTAATAGACTGGCGGTAACCCAACGAGATGCGGAAATTGATTTCTTCCGATCAGATTCTGCCATCATCGACGAGTTTTCTTCCAAAAGAAGTTGCCAAAATACGACCGCAAGTATCGATCCATATACTATGCCATAATGTGCATGCAGTCTGGATATTTCCGGGGTGATCGGCCGGTCGTTATTCGTGAAAGCTAGAAAGAAAATCGAAAAACTCAAAAAGAAGAAGATTGAATACCCTAGCAGCCACCAAAACCCGGCAAAGCGCCAAGTGATTTTAAAGCACATGCCTTGTAGAGCGGCTGGAAGAATCACGATTATTAACGCCATGTAGGCGCCAACTATCCCAAAAATTATCGCAAACATCGGGTCGGGGAAGCGAAAGACAATCCAGAAAAGTACGTCGATGTTTAAACCTAAAACCACAGTTAGCGGGATCGATAGAATTGTAGCCCGCATAATTTTTGGAGTAGCGCTACGCGGCAATCTCGGGATCTCTGGAATGAGACTCATGATGCTATGACTCAGTCAATTAGGCGGGTCCGGATCGCAAAGTAATGATACCATTCGCACCCAACAAAAAAACCTCTTTCGGTTCAGGAATGATGGATCTTGGGAACCGCCAATTCAAGGACACAAGGCAGTTCTAACACGAAGATGCATTTGAGAAATATGATTTCGTTAAGGGGAGTGTGGCTCTTGACTGTGTAAGAGTTGGACGGCTGCGTTGTCCGCATAGCAGTCACTCAGTACCCAAAGTTATGCCGCCCTGCAGCTAATGTCCGGTCTGAGCCCAAAGCGGACAGCCCAACTTATCAGCATCCCAAGTTTTGTGGATTTACTAATTATCTAATCGGAAGACCATTTGGTGAGCGCATTCGCTCAAGTCCAGCAATATTTGTTCCTTACTTGAATCAAAACCCAGTCCGCGACGTACATCGAGCTGAAAACGTTCGCTTAATCGATACTCATCCGTTGAGAGAAGGGCTTCAACCGGACTAAAGGTGAGAAATGTAAGCGGTTCGTTACTCGTCGTCTGGAGCGATGCGAGAACTTCCGGTATTTCGCCCGGGCAGGAAAGCTCGATAGCCGAAATAATGGATTGTAATTCGGGCTCATCCATGAGCTTCAAACCAATCTCTCTCAATTGTTCAGGCTGATCTACAAGATCGGATGCGCTCGGCGTCTCTGCGCCCCTATTCACACCGCCCCATATCCCACAGGGGCCTGGTTGGCTCCACATGACGTGACCAACGCCGCTAGCATCCGAGGTCATATGCAAGCGAGATTGAATCTTTTCAAGTCGAGGGTCGTCCATAGAGATAAGGCTATATTCACGGGCCAAAAACGGAAGGTCATAGATCATCGGGGCAACAAATCCCGCAGTATGGGGAATCGCATTGGTGTGAAGAGAAAGCTCTAGCGCGCCAAGCGGGTCATCTGCAAAAAGTGCTCTGTATATTTGGGGTAAAGCGGTTGAAAGCTCCCCTAGGGAAAGCAACTCCATGCCAACATTTGAGTTTTCGTAGGGCCTTCGGGCAGCGATGAAAAGTCGAGCCAGTTCTAGGTCCGTTGATGCGGTTTCCAGCCACGATTTTCCAGAAAGCCCTTTTGGATTCCGAAGCAACGAGATTTTCTCTTTTCGAGTCAAATCCATTGTTGCGTGTTGATGCAACCAAAGCTTGTGTTCAATTTGCCCCAAGAAGATCTGAGCCGCGCGATTATCTTCCCGAGACAGCTCGGCCAAAGAGTTGAGTGCTGACGTGTCGTTTCCAGCGAGCCAATCTGATAGCGCGGTACGGTAGGTCACATCGCTGCTTCCATCGATCTCGCTTGCAGAGGCGCTAGCGGCGTGAAGCGACATTACCGTCAGTGCGGCCAAACCAATAATTGTATTTCTCATTTGTTTTTGCCTTGCGTCGATAATTCAGTTGGGACGTCGCTAATTGTTACCTTACCAGCGCGAATCGGCGAAGTCAGGTTTGTCCGCATAGCGGTCATTCGCTGCGACCAACCTGAACATCAGCTTTGCGGACGAGGCGGACTTTGACGCAAGCTGGCTTCTATGCAATTGAAGGCTTTAAGAAATCGCAGTCGACAAATCGTCACGAAAACCCTTCAAACAGACACGCGCCGCACTCTTAGAAATGTCGACGCGATCTTGATCAAGGGCCGGAGGCAAAATGCAGCACGTGCCCTCTACATTTCTGTATTTGGTATTATTAGCCGCGCTTCTCTTTCTCCCACTTCTTCTTAGCACTTGCCTTTTTTCCTATAGCTAAAATGAGCGCGGCAGCAGGGAGTCCGTAAATGATGGCAAAAGCGAAAGTAAAGACAAGAGCAATACCATCACCGCTCTCGTGTCTCCATTCGGAATAAAAAAACAGTGTAAACCAGTAAAGCAATATTATGGGCAGCGAATATCCAATGGAGCTCCTTCCCACCCACTTTATTCGAGTTAGGATATATCCAAGCAATAGTGGAGAAACGTATATTGCCGATGCAAAAATTACATTAGGGAATGACTCACCGAGGTAGGTCAGCATCCAAAAAGCAACAGCCGCAAAACTAAGAGTGGCAGTGACAACCAAAGCGACACGTGTGTTTTTCAGAGCTTTGTCTTTCTTCATTCTTGTTGATCTCCACGTGAGGCCAAAAAGCCCCTTGAGGCTGGGCTTCCGAAATTGCAAGTGATGTCGTCTTCTATATCTTACAGGAAGATGCGGAAAACCAAGCCACTATACTCAATGGCTTGAATGGGCTCAAATCTGACATTCGCTGTAACTGGCTCCAATGGGCTCGAAGCGGTCATTTGACTACAATGCTCACGGTACTCAATCAAAATGGCCTAAGACTTCTCGGTCAGATCGCGCTCAGTTGTCATCGTAACCGCATAATCCACTGTGAAATATGCTCTGCCGTTACGCTGGGTTTGCTGAAGCAGGACCAAAGCCGTTACGTTGGGTGCGGGAAGGGAGCTATGCATGGCTCGAAAAATTGATTTTGCAATCTTAATCCTCGCCATCGCGGCCTGCACGGTAAGAGAAGAGACTGGTGAAATGGAAACTCGGCGAGTTTACAACCAGCAAGGGGAAGTGACTCACGAATATGAGGCGCCTGTGATTAGAGAGCGGTCGACGACTGGCGGCGAGGTGGCCGCCGGAGTCGTTTTGATGCCGTGCTTTATTTTTTTGCCGGTAATCTGCCAGTAAGGCGATTTCTAACGCTTATCGAACTTCCAGTCAGGCGCTTGCGCCCAGCTAGCCAATGTTCAGGCATTTGCTTAAGGCACACTGTTCCCCCGTAGGTCTGCTTAGGGCTCAGAGTGGACATTCGCTGCATTGCCCCAGAGTTTCCGCGTCGGTACAGATGAAATTACAATCATGCGCCAATCGTATCGTTCGCCAAGACTCTTCATGTGGTTTGAATTGAGGTACGGTTCCTAATGTCTACGAATTATTAGTTTTTTGTCAGTTGATTACAAAAAATATTCTGCGGACACCTCCTCCGCCAATCTTTTCCATTGGATGTGCAATACCATTGTTTGGATAAGTTAGTTGATCACTAACTTTCATAAAATGTGCCGCCTGACAGTTGAAGAACACCTTGGTGTGCCGGATGGCATCCGTTCGCAGCACAACACTTCTAGCGCCGCTTAAGGTCATTCACCGGCGATAAAATTCTTGGTTTCAGAGTGGTTGATGCGGGGCAACGCCCTAGCTTGCCCCATCCAAGCCTCCATCATACGTCCACCGATATCCCGGTGGCGTCGGCCCTTTGTTTCGGCCGCCTTGCAAAGTCTGCTCCCAGGCATGGGCGAGAATGCCTACGGATCGAGATAGCCCAAAAAAGCCCCTTGCAAGTGGGGCGGGGCAGCCAAGTTCGGCGTAGATTACAGCAGTGGCGCCGTCGATGTTCATTGGGACCGGTTTGCCCTTCTGATCAGCGAGCTGTTTTTCGATTGCCCGTCCGATCGCTGCATAAGTCCCTGAGACCGCTCCTTGATCAGCGGCATCATCAACCAGGGCCAGCAGTCTTGGCGCGCGGGGGTCGGTTGGTTTGTGGAAACGATGCCCAAACCCCGGCAGATAGGGGCCATGCTCGGGTGTCCATGCGGACAAACTGGCATCCAAACCTTCCGGTCCCTCGCGTTCGACGTGATGATAAAGTGCTAGTGCTTGTTCGCCCGCTCCACCATGCACGTCGCCTAGCATGTTCAGACCTGTGGCCATCGCGTTTTGGAGACCAATGCCGCAGGTGGCCGCCATCCGCGCGGCTGCAATGGACGGCGCTTGCGGTCCATGATCGACTGCCGCGACAAGGGCGGCTTCGAACAATTTTGCCTGCGCGCCGACAATTGGCGTTCCCATTGCCATAAGCCAGATCATCTCAGCAAAACTAAGGGTGCCGATAAGGTCCTGGATCGGATTGCCTCGAATCTCGATCTTGCCAGGTTCCATATCGATGATACTGGTGCGCCACCAATCAGAGACGTCGTTGCGATCGGTCATATCGTGCCCTCTTGGCGCATCTGCGCGATGTCGTCCTCACGGTAGCCTAGGTCGGTCAGGATGCTGTCGGTATCTTGTCCCAGAACGGGTGGTGGAGTGGCGACCGCAGGACGCTCTCCGTCGATCATTGCACCGATCCGCGCCAAGGTAATATCTCGGCCGATACCTTGCGGGTCGGAGAAATTGGCTAGAAATCCGCGGTCCATGATTTGCTGGTGCGCGAGCGTTTCCGTGACAGTCAAAACAGCCCCGGCAGGCACACCTATCGCGTTCAGCTCCTTCGCCCAAGTTCGCGCCGGTCGCTGCGTGAGGACCGTTTCAAGCTCTGCCTTGAGCCGTAGTCTGTTGCGCTTACGGTCTTCGCGGGTCTCAAAGAGTGCGTTTGTCAACAGATCGGTGCGTGCGAGATGATTGGTTAAGAGGACCCATTGCTCATCCTTGTTGGCGGCGATGTTGATTAGCCCATCTTCGCATTGAAACGCGCCGGAAGGGGCGGACGTCGGGTTTTCGTTTCCATTGGGCGTTGGCGCGACACCACCGATCAGATAGTTTGAGACAACCCATCCCATCGTCGCCAGCATTGAATCAAGCATGGAGACATCGATGTAACACCCCTGGTCTTTGGCATTGAGGGCCGCAGAGATCGCCATCGCAGCCGTCAGTCCACCGACCGTATCCGCAATCGGATACCCAACCCGCAGAGGTCCGGTGTCGGCATCACCTGTTGCCGCCATAACTCCTGACGCACCTTGGATAATCTGATCATAGGCCGGGCGGTTGGCCCATGGCCCGTTTTGCCCAAAGCCAGAAATTGCGCAGTAGATCAGCTTTGGGTTTTCCTTGCGAAGTTCTTTGTGCCCGAGGTTAAGGCGATCCATCACACCAGGGCGGAAATTCTCAACCAGAACATCGGCTGCTTTTACAAGGCGTTTGAGGACCTCTTTTCCTGCATCGGCCTTTAGGTTGAGAGTAAGCGACTTTTTCCCTGCATTCTGTGCAAGAAAACTGATCCCCATTCCCTTGGCTGACAGATCAGGGTCTGCCCCAAGGTTACGCGCCAGATCGCCACGACCCACGGCTTCGACCTTTATGACTTCGGCACCTAGGTGGGCGAGTTGATGGCAGGCAAACGGGCCCGCAAGGACATTCGTCAGATCAAGGACGCGGACACCATGAAGGGGTCCGCGCTTGATGTTAGTCGCCATCGGCGACGCCTTGCGCGCGTGCTCTTGCGCGACGTGCGCGGTAGCTTGGCAATACGACCAAGAGCAACGCTAAAACCAGCAATGCCAGTGTCATTGGACGCTCCCAAATGAAGCTCATGCCGTCATATAGCTGCATCGCGCGGGAGAAGTTGTTCTCTAAGAGCGGGCCGAGGATGAAGCCGATCAAGAGCGGGGCGAGCGGGTAGTCCGCAAAGCGAAGCAGTGTCGCGCAGACGCCGAAGCCGACGAGAATTAGAAGCTCGGTCGCGTTGTTCTGCCCGATATAGGCCCCCATCAGGGTGAAGAAGAGGATGAACGGGATCAGGTAGTTGCGCGGAACAGCGAGAACCTTGGCGATATAGGGGATCAGCGGCAGGTTCAGGATCAGGAGAACCAGATTGCCGAGATACATCGAGATGATGACAGCCCAAAAGATCTGGGGTTCGTCGATCATCAGGCGTGGTCCGGGGCTGACGTTCAGCGCGATAAGAGCCCCCAGAAGGATCGCGGTCGTGCCCGACCCCGGGATGCCAAGGGTCAGGAGTGGAACGAAGGATCCAGTGCATGCGGCGTTGTTCGCGCTTTCGGGAGCTGCGATGCCTTTGACGGAACCTTTGCCGAATTGCTCCTGCTCTTCCTTGGAGGCGATGTTGCGCTCAACAGCGTAGCCGAGGAAGGAGGCGATCGTGGCCCCTGCACCCGGCAGGACGCCGATGAAGAAGCCCTGGATCGACTGGCGACCGATGACCGGGGTGATACGCTTGGCCTCATCGCGAGTGATGCGAAGTTCCTTGATCTCACTGTTGCTAGAGCCGTCTGCCGATTTTGAGCGATTGGGATCGAGGACCAGGTAGATAGCTTCGGGCAGCGCGAACATGGCCATGGCCAACGTGATGAATCCAAAGCCCGATTGCAGGTCCATGATGCCCATGGTGAAGCGGGGCATGTTGAAGAGAACGCCTTCGCCGACGGTCGCCATGATCAGACCGAGGAAGGTCATCAAGAGCGCCTTACTGACCTGCCCGGTGCCCGCGAAGGCCGCGATGGCGGAAAGGCCGACAACCATGAGCGCAAAATATTCCGAAGAATGGAATAGGAGCGCAACCGAGGCGAGCGCCGGAGCGAAGATCATCAAAAGGACGGCGCCGATGGTGCCGCCCGCGAAGCTCGAGATTGCGGCAACGGTCAGGGCTTTGCCCGCCTTGCCTTGTCGCGTCATCGGGTAGCCGTCGAAACTGGTTGCGACGGTGGACGCGACCCCGGGCGCGTTGATCAGGATGGATGACGTCGACCCGCCAAAGACAGCGCCGTAATAGACGCCAGCAAGGAGGATCAAAGCGGCAGAGGGATCGCCGATCGTGATCGCTACAGGGATCATGATCGCGATGATCGACATTGGGCCGAGGCCCGGTAGCATGCCGATGAATGTTCCGATAAGACAGCCGCCGACGACCATCATGATGTTGGTGAAGGTGAAGGCCGTTGCCAGCCCGGTCATCAGTCCTTCAAGCATGTCACACCCCGTCCATGAACATTGGTAGCGGGCGCAGGAAGATCCCGAGCACGCCGTCGACCAGATACCAGATGCTTCCGGCGGCCAGCATGGCCACGATCAGCATCAGAAGATAGCGCCGCTCTCCCAGAATGAAGCTGCCGCCCATCAGGAAGAGGACAGTTGCGCCCAGAAACCCGAGCGGGCGGAGAAGGACCGCGTAAGCGACCATCAGCAGAAGGAGGAGGACGGCTTGTCCGACTTTGTATTCGTGAAGACGCGACAGGTTGATGTCGGCGGCTTCTTTTTTCTCAGGGGCTTTTTCGATCCCCAGAACGATGATCAGCGAGAACAGGATTGCTCCAATCGCCAGAACTTTGGGGAAGGTGGAGGGCCAGATCGGGCTCCGCCGCATGATGGGCGGCAGGCTGCCGTCCATGGTGAAATACGCTCCGTAGCCGTATGCAATGCATATCAGCAGGATCACCAGTGCAATCCAGCGATCTAACGCCATGATCCCCTCCCGTCGTTTCTTTAAGTGGCGCGCGCAAGGTTCTGCGCGCGCCGGTTGTCGCGGATCAGGTCCGGATCAGAGGAAGCCCAGCTTGCGCATCAGGTCGCCGATGACCTGTTCTTGGTCTTCAAGGAAGGTGCGGAAGTCGTCGCCCGGGTTGTGGATGTTGACCCAACCGTTGCGTGCACGCACTTCTTCCCACTCGGGGGTGTCGTACATCTTGGCGATGGCGTCCTGATAGGCAGCCAGTTTGTCATCCGAGAGGCCTGGAGCGGCAAAGAAACCACGCCAGTTGACGAAGGTCGTATCGAGACCCTGCTCGACCATGGTCGGAGCAGCGTCATAAGCCGCGACACGCTCGTCTGCGGTCACGCCGATGATGCGGACTTCGCCAGCTTTGGCAAGTTCGACAGCTTCGGAGAAGCCGGTTGAGACCGCCTGAACTTCGCCCGAGAGGAGGCCGGCCATGGTGGCACCGCCGCCGTCATAGGGGACGTACTTCATCTCGATCGGATCAGCGCCAGCGGCCTGGAAGACCATGGCGGCAACAAGGTGGTCCATTCCGCCCGGAACCGAGCCACCGCCGACAGCAACGCCGGATGAATCGGCTTTGAAAGCTGCGACGAGGTCGTTCACGTTCTGGATGTCGCTGTTAGCAGGCACCACGAGAGCTGCATAGTCGCCGATCGTGCCAGCAACCAGCGTGAGATCGCGGAACGACTGCGGGAACACACCGGTCAGCGAGCGGATCACGATCGGGGTCGAGTTGACCATGAGCGTGCCTTCGTTTGAGGCCGCGTTCTCGATCAGGTAGCCGATGGCTTTACCGCCGCCGCCGCCCGACATGTTTTCATAACTGGCCGATCCAACGAGGCCCGCTGCGGTGAGTGCTTCGCCAGTGCCGCGTGCGGTGCCGTCCCAGCCGCCGCCTGCGCCGCCCGGGATCAGGAAGTGGATGCTGTCCACCACCTGATGGCCGCCGGCGAAGGCCGGTGCGCCAAGCGACATTGCTGCAACTGCAGCTGCCGCTACAGCGCGGCGTGTCATTTTCATATATGCCATTTCTCTCTCCCTATCGGTTGGCATTCCATGGCCCGTTGATCGGGCCGATAATCTCAGGCTGGACCCGTGTCCTGACCCAAAGAGATGCTGTTTGCGCCGCACGATGCGGCGAATGAGTTGCAAAGATTCCTCCCCTTCACTTGCTTCACGCAAGTCGTCGAAAGGATGACACCGCTATTTGCGTGTAAAGTAAAGAGTTTCTCGTCTTTCATCCCGCGTCGCCCCTCAGGCTCGAAGGATAAAGCACCGCGCCTTCCATGAGCCGCCTCTGGGTGCGAAAGGTGCCCGCCGCGATGGCGTTGATACCGTTTGGGCCATGTTCGACATCGGCGCGTGTGGGCAAGACGCCCGATGGGTTGCCGATGCGAAGCTCGGTGCTGTTGGGTTTGGCAATGGCATGGATGAGCGATCCGGGGATCTGAGCCGCGACGGCGGTGCACATACCGCCCGTGAGCGTAATCGCGCGATGAAAGTTGCCCATCGAGACCATTCGTACGTTCAGATCTTGGGTGTCCGCCTTGTACTCAGTGCCGTCGAGCGCCGTGAAGGACTGTGGAGCGCTGGCCATTGCGACCTTGGGGTTCGAGCTTTTTACGGCGTCTAACGAAGGTGCCATACCCATAGCGACCGCGCCCGCGCGACGGATTGCCTCGACCTTGGTCATGAGCTCTTGGTCGGCATCGAGGTCCTGAGGCCGCTCGGTGGCGGTCTTTTCGACGACCTCGGCGCGAAAGAAGACAACCGGGTTGGCGGCGTCGACCATGGAGACCTCGACCGATCCGATGCCGCTGACATCGATGAGGTCGGTTGCGTTACCACTAGGCAGTAGTTTTCCGGTGGCCGCGCCTGCCGGGCGCAGGAAATCGAGGGCGATTTTTGCGCCGGTGCCAGAGACTCCGGGAATGGAAAAATCGCCTTCTTCCAATGCTTTGCCTTTCTCGACAGGAAAGCGGGAGTAGTAAATCTGGTCCATGTTGGTGCTGTAGATGCGCACCAAAGCCTCGGTCGCGTCAGGGGCGACGGGCACCATGCCTTCGTCCACGGCGAAGGGGCCGACGACGGAGGACATGTTCCCGCAGGCCGAGCCGTAGTCGGCCACCGCTTCGGTCACGCCGATCTGGACGAAGGTGTAATTGACGTCTGCGTCGTCGCGGGCCGAAGGTTCGATGATGACGACCTTGGAGACTGACGACAGGCCGCCGCCCATACCGTTCAATTGGCGTCCATAGGCGTCCGGGGTGCCCATGACATGGAGGAATATCGCGTCGCGCGTGGCGCGGTCAGCAGGCAAGTCGGCACCGTTGAAGACAACCGCTTTGGACGTGCCGCCCCGGTAGAACACCGCTCTCAGTCGTTCGGCCATCAGGATGCCTTTTCCAGGAATCTACGGAAGGCACGCGGCAAGAGGCCGCCTTCGGCGAAGGTTGCGCGTTCTCCGTCATTGTAGAGGCGCAGATCCAAAGGAGTTGTCGCGGTGCCGCCATCCTTGCGGCGGACGGTCAGGTGCGCCGATAGGAGGTCGTCGGTGAGGGTGATGTCGTAAGTTTCGGACCCGTCGAGGTCGAGGGTTTTTCGCGTGACGCCCTCGGGAAAACAGAGCGGCGCGATGCCCATGTTCACGAGGTTCGAGCGGTGAATCCGCTCGAAGCTTTCGGCGATTACGGCGCGAACGTTGGCAAGCCATGGGGCCTTGGCGGCCGTGTCACGGGACGAGCCGCAGCCGTATTCCTTGCCGCCGATGACGATCAGGTTCTGGCCGCGGTCGAGGTAGGTTTCGATGGCTTTGAAGATGGTCGTAACTTCGCCCTCGGGTTCAATGCGGGTCCAAGAGCCTTCGTAGTCGGGGGTCATCTCATTTCGAAGACGATAATTGGCGAAGGTGGAGCGGATGACTACGTCCGAACAGCCTCGGCGCGTACCGAAGGAGTTGAAGTCGCGTGGTTCGACGCCTTTGGCCTTGAGGAATTTTCCTGCTTCGGAGTCCTCAGTGATGATGCCGGAGGGCGAGATGTGGTCCGTTGTGACGCTGTCGCCGAGAATGGCCAGCGGGCGGAGGCCCTTGAGTGGTGCCAGCCCAGTGTTCGCTGGTTTGATATCGCGAATAAAAGGCGGGAAAGAGACGTAGGTTGAGGGGACCCAGTCATAGCTGCCAGTGTCGGTTTCCAACGCGTTCCACTGGTCGTTGACTTGGCCGATGCGCCCGTAGTTACGGCGGAACTCTTCAGGGGTGACATGGGCCTCAACGATCTCGGTCACCTCTTCGTTTGAGGGCCAGAGGTCGTTTAGCATCACGGGGTTGCCGTTGGGGTCGGTGCCAAGGGGCTCGGTAATGATGTCCTTGAGGATCGTGCCCATGAGCGCGTAGGCCACCACCAGCGGCGGCGAAGCGATCATATTGCGCGATGCGAGTGGATGGATGCGGCCCGCGAAATTGCGATTGCCGGAAAGGACGGCGATACCTTTGATATCGTGTTCTTTTATGGCTGCCTCATGCGCCGGGTGGAGTGGGCCGGACATGCCGTTGCAGGTCGAGCAGGAGAAGGCAGCGACCTCAAAGCCCAGCGCATCGAGAAAAGTCTGTAGCCCGCTTTCGGCGAGGTAAGCGGCGACCACGCGGGAGCCGGGAGCAAGCGAGGTTTTGACGTGCGGCTTCACCGTTAGGCCCTTTGCCACGGCGTTCCGCGCAAGGAGGCCCGCGGTCACCATGTTCCGGGGGTTGGCCGTGTTCGTGCAGCTGGTGACAGCAGCGATAATGACATCGCCGTCGCCGATGTCATGGTTTGCGCCCTCGACTGGAACACGTCGGTCGATTTCGCCTTCGAAGGTCAGGCGGTCGCTTGCATCAGCGAGGTCGATCCTTTGTTCGGGACGCGACGGTCCCGAAACCGAGCGCCCGATTTTGGAAAGGTCGAGCAGAACGACCTCTTCATATTCGATCGCCGTGTCCACGCCTTCAACCCAAAGGCCTTGCGCGCGGCAATAGGCTTCGGTGCGGGCGATGTGCTCGCCGCGCCCGGTCTGGTTCAGATAGCCGATGGTGCGCTGATCGACCGGGCAGAAGACCATGGTAGAGCCGTATTCGGGTGCCATGTTTGCGATGGTGGCGCGGTCCGCCACGCTGAGGGCGCTGTAGCCTGCGCCAAACATCTCGACGAAGGTGTCGACGACGCCAATCGCGCGGAGTTTCTCGGCGATGACGAGGGCGATGTCGGTGGCCATGATGTCGTCGGAAGGTGAGCCGGTGACTTCGAGCCCGATTACGCGAGGTACGTTGACGGGGGTGGCTTCGCCGAAAAGGAGGGCTTCGGCTTCGAGCCCGCCGATGCCCCAGCCTGCGATGCCGAGGGCGTTGATCATGGGCGTGTGGCTGTCGGTGCCAAGGCAGGAGTCGGGGATCAGCAGATCTGGGCGCTCTGTCGACCGCTGGACCGTCTGGCCGAGGTATTCGAGGTTGACCTGATGGCAGATGCCGCCGCCGGGCGGGATGACCCGGAGTTGCGGGAAGCGGGCTTCGCAGGCCTTCAGGAATGCAAAGCGTTCGTAGTTCACCTCGAACTCGCGGTCCATATTCTGGGTTAGGGCGAATTTTTCGGCCCAGTGATTAATCGACATCGAGTGGTCGATGACGAGGTCGACGGGTAAGCTCATATCAACGACGGAGGGGTCGCCGCCTTCGTCTTCGAGCTGGTTGCGCATGGCCATGATGTCGATCAGGGCCGGGATGCCAAGCATGTCGTGGAGGAGAAGGCGTGCGGGACGAAAAGGGACGGCCTGTCCGTTGCGGGCGAGAACGTGTCTTGCTGCCAAACCGTCCTCGGAATGGCGGGCGGCGTTCTCAGCAAGAACGCGGAGTGCGTACGGTAGTCGGGCCGCGTCTTTTCCCAGCAGAGCGCTCAGATCGACGGCTTCAAACGACGTGTTTGCGATGGACTTGGTGCGCACAGATTCCCTCCCTGGACAACAGCAAGCTAGACAGGGCGCCGTCCGTCCAGCAAGGTGCGTTCGATACCGTTTCACTGGACAGAACGCACATGGCTGCAAACAGGACTGAATCCGTCGAACGCGCAATGTCGATCCTCACAGCGTTTTCGGCCCAGAAACCAACCTTGTCGCTTGCGGAGTTGGCCGAAGAAACCGGGCTACATAAGAGTACGATCTTGCGACTGACGAACTCGATGGCGATCTATGGGTTTGTTCAGCGTGATGGGACCGGGCGATTTAGTGTTGGGCCAAGTGTCTGGCGTCTAGGATTGATCTTTCGCCGCGATTTCACGCGGCGAGAGCACGTTGCGCCGTCTTTGAAGATCTTGGCGGAAGCAACTGGGGAGACGGCATCATTCTATGTGCGCTCGGGGAATGAACGTATCTGTTTATACAGGGAAAACTCACCAAATCTGCTTCGGTTTCATGTAGAGGAGGGCATGCGGTTGCGCCTCTCGACGGGGGCCTCTGGTCATGTTTTGCGTCATTTCTCGGGCGAGGATGTGAGCGATCATGTGATGATCGGCAAGAACGGGACGGTAAGCTCGGTGGGCGAAACGAACCCAAACATTTCGTCTATTGCGACGCCAGTTTTCCACCGATCTGGCGGGTTGATTGGAGCGCTGACTGTTTCAGGACTTGCAAACAGGTTCGACGATAACGCGCGGGCTAATGCGATCCCGTTGTTGGAGAGCCTTGCGCGAGGGCTAGGTTCTGGCCTCGAGCAAAATTTCGCCTGATGGAACGCTCTTGCCGCCGCCTTGCCAGAAACCGGTGCGGGTCGTAATCAGCGGGAAACCTGCCAGGAGGATCGGCGCATGATGAATCATGAGATCAACAAGGCCTTTCGCGAGCGTCTGAAGACGGGCGGCGCGGTGCTGATGCCGGGGGCGGCGAATGCGCTGTCGGCGCGGGTGATTGCTCAGCTGGGTTTTGAGGCGGTCTACATCTCGGGCGCGGGGCTGACGAACACCAATCTGGGTATGCCGGATCTGGGCTTTGTCTCTTTGCCGGAGATTGCGCAGAATACTTCGGCCATTCGGAATAGTACTGAGCTGCCAATTGTAGTCGATGCGGATACCGGGTTTGGCAATGCACTGAAC
>CAYPVG010000352.1:0-7380 GCA_964414085.1 uncultured Boseongicola sp.
GCCTTTTTGACTGTTGCAAGGCGATGCGCCACGACAAGAGTTGTACGGCCCTCCGCCAGTCGGTCTACGGCGTCCTGCACAGCGCGCTCACTCTCCGCATCGAGCGCGCTGGTTGCCTCGTCCAAAAGCAAAATCGGCGCATCCCGTAAGATTGCTCGCGCAATTGCAATCCGTTGTTTCTGGCCGCCGGAAAGCATGACGCCTCTCTCGCCGACATAGCTGTCATAGCCGTCTGGCAAAGCCGAGAGAAATTCGTGTGCTGCTGCAGCCTTGGCAGCTTCCTGGATCTCAGCGTCGGTCGCTCCCGGTCGACCGAACCGAATATTCTCGCGAGCCGTTTCCGCGAAAATCACCGGGTCTTGTGGAACCAATGCGATGGAGCGACGGAAGTCCGAACGCGCCACTTCATCGAGGGCGTGACCATCCACCTTAATCTGACCGCTATCGGGATCATAGAACCGCAGCAAAAGTTGAATTACTGTTGATTTGCCTGCGCCAGAAGGGCCAACCAGCGCGATGGTTTCGCCCGGTTCCGTATGAAAGCTCACTCCTTCTAACGCGGCAATGGAGGGTCGTGCCGGGTAATGGAAAGTGACATCTTCAAACTCAACTGCCCCCACCAAGCGCTCCGGCAGACTTTTGGGCGCAACCGCATCTTTGACTGTATCTTCGGCTTCCAGGAGTTCCACCAGACGCTCGGTTGCACCAGCTGCACGTTGAAGTTCGCCCCATATCTCTGACAACGCCCCAATGGCACCAGCCACCATCACGGCATAGATGACGAACTGAACTAGCTCACCGATTGTGAGCGCTCCTTGTCGAACATCATGCGCGCCGCTCCAAAGAACACCGACCACCCCAAAAAACGCTAACGAAATGACAATGACAGTCATTATCGCACGTGTCGCAATTCGTTTCCGCGCAGCGTCGAAGGACTTTTCTGTGACATCAGAAAACTGCCTGCGACTGGGCTGCTCGTGGGTGAACGCCTGAACGGTTTGGACGGACAAGAGCGTCTCGGAGGCGCGCCCAGAGGAGTTGGCAATCCAGTCTTGGTTCTCGCGGCTAAGTGCACGCAACCGGCGACCAAGCACAACAATCGGGATAATGATAGCTGGCACGACGAGCATAACCATTCCGGCAAGCTTGGGCGCTGTAAAAATTAGCAAAGCCAGCCCGCCTATCAGAATCAAGACATTGCGCAAAGCGACCGAGATGGATGACCCAATTACGCTCAAGATCAGAGTTGTATCTGTCGTGATGCGACTAAGCACTTCACCAGTAAGAATTTTCTCGTAGAACGCAGGGCTCATCAAGATCATACGGTCGAAAACTGCTACTCTGATATCTGCCACCACGCGCTCTCCAAGTCGCGTGACTAGGTAGTATCTTAGGCCAGTTCCGATTGCCAAAAGACCAGCAATCCCAAGAGCAGCAATGAAGTAACTGTCCAAAAGCTCCGCGTTTGATGTCTCAAAGCCATCGACAACCCGCCGTACGGCCAAGGGTAGGATAAGAGAGATCACCGCTGTCATTATCAACGCTGCTGCAGCGGCAAAAAGCATCCACCTGTAAGGGAGCAAGAACGGCCACAAAGCGCTCAAAGCGCGCACGTTTCGCGATTTGGCGCGATCTTCCGGGTTGTTGGTTGAAGTGTCCGTCATGGTCAGGCGATTTAAACCGTGCCAGCATGCCACCGCAACCCATCAACAAAGAGATTATGCGCGCAAATCGAACTGTGAGCGACCGCGTTAGCGCTGCGAAATCTGGCCCGCGGCTCCGTATTCCACATGGGCCGCAAGATCGCTATTTTTTGCGTGATTTGGGTTCGAAAAATGCTTGGAGCGGGCGGCGGGAATCGAACCCGCGTCATTAGCTTGGAAGACAAACTGGTAAAGTCTATATAGTCAATTTAAAACAAAACACTAGCCGAAGCACTGTCTAAATTTTGCAGGTTAATTGTCGGAAAGTTTTTTTGGAGCGGGCGGCGGGAATCGAACCCGCGTCATTAGCTTGGAAGGCTAAGGTCTTACCACTACACAACGCCCGCTCAGCAGATGTCATCCGTATTTCATCAAGATATTATCGTCAAGCAAGCTTTCCTCCATTGACACGCGCCTCGCTTAATCAGGTCCATTAACGTGCCAATCGGCCAAGCAAACCACGCACAGAAACGTCCGCTTTGCGGACAATTCAGACCTTCGCTTGCCTCCGTTGAAGTGGTGCTTCTGGCCCGAAGTGACCAATGCTTCAACCTGTCATCAAGATCCGCTTCCCCGGCACGAACATGGATCATGTCTTTCACCGGGCACCACAAATCGTTGCGGACATCGTCGCCTAGCAATTGTCATTCAGGGTGCTGACCCAGCCGGAAACTGATGATACTTAAGATCCATGAAGCTAGTCGGCTCGATCAACGAGGAAAAGTACCGCGCTGAACTCGCAGCATTGCAGATAGAATTTGCGGGTGCATCGCGTAAGGAAGAAATCCTAAGAGCCGTTGGTCTCGATCCCTCATGCTCAGATCAGTTGGTCTTGCTAGAACGGTTTCCTGATCAAGAACTGAAAATCCTAGACGTGTTGGTCTCAGAAAGAACCATCATCCGGCTCGGCGTCCCCTCGGACGGATTGTCACCGCTCGAAATTATCGATCAGAAAGAGATAAAGTTTGGCGCGACGAAGCTCTCGCGAATGGAGCAGATCAGAATCGCGATCGCCCTCGAATTGGCGGCGCATCCAACAAAATCGTCATGATGGCGTGGCCCCAACGAGCTCAGACCGGACCTTCGTACGGCGGTTCCACACTTCGAATTAGTCCTCTAGACTGCCGCTGAACACTACTATTTGAAGGTGAGCCATGCGGTCCGAAGAGACTAGGTCCTTAGTCATTCGCTATGTTGACGAAGTTCTTAATGGCGGTAACCTCGACTTGCTCGGTGAGATCTGCTCCCCGGACTATAAGAGGTACCTGTCACCGACATCCGATCCCCTAACGCTGAAGGAACAGCAGGGGCGTCTGGCTGCGATCCGAGCGGCATTTTCGGAGTTCGAACTGTCTTTAGAAGAGATCGTCTGCGAGGGAGACGTCGCCGCATTTCGTGCAGACGTTCGTGGGACGCAGACTGGACCGCTTCTCGGCCTGCCTGCGACAGGGAAGAGCTTTTCCGTGTCCGCTCTCGATATGGTGCGGGTACGAGAAGGCCAATTTGTTGAGCACTGGGGCGGCCCCGATCTTTTCGCGCTCGCGCAGCAGCTAGGAGCACGGCTCGTGCCAAGCTCCTAGCCCACGTCTGCTATCCGGACTCAGCAGGCATTGCAGAGTACGTTAGCGAGTTCTAGCCTTGAGACATGGACGATACTCCCGACAGAACGGAAAAAAGCAAAGAGCTATTTGAGCAGTTTCTCAGCTATGAGAAACTCGGCAAACGCAAGGAAGCCAAGCAGTCAGCCCTTGACCTTGTGGCCTCAGTATGCGGCTCGCATACCGAGGAAACCTGGACACGGGAAAATCTCCACAAACTCCCACTGAACCGTGCAAATCGCATTCGGCATGAGATATTTGAGTCTATTGTCTTCCCATCCTTGAAAGCGGGAATGGAACGAGGCGAACCGGAGGCCAGCTACCTCCTTGGGAAGCATGCTCAAAATCTGTACTCAGATGACGCTCTTTGGAAGCAGATTGGCTATCGTTCGATGACTGAGTTATTCCGAGAAGCATATGACACCAATCCGAGTTCGTCTCGGTACAGAAGTGCCTACCTTGGAGCTATTCTTGCCAGCCTCAGCTACAAATTTCACGAATGGCCCTCCGGAATTCTGATCGAACATGCCGATTGGCGACAGGAATTACGTGATCTGCGCGGGCAAATTTCACTAGCAATGTCGCTTGATCCGGACGGCGAAAATGAGAGCCTATTGGCTGAATGGTCCCAAATCACAGATCAATACGGGAAGCGGCTCGCCGCTAAAGATGGCTGCCAGTAACGGTTCACTTCGGTCAACTGAGGGTTTCAGTCAGGCGTCCATGCCTTGGTAACAACCGAGTACCCCGAGTGCAGGACGAAGCCGGCAAAGGAACTTTGGTTTACTGCTAGGATCAAACCAGCCTTAGCTATACTCTCAAAGTATGAACCCACTATTTGGAAGCATTGCAATCTTGGCAATCGCAGCTCCGCCAATCGGTTGCGTGGCGCTAATTGTTGGAATGCTGGGGTGGCAGTTTCGAACAGTGGACGGAAATACTGAAGAGTTGTCTATAGACCGCTTTACGTATTCTCGCGAGATAACCATTGCATATGCGGTCTTTGGTTTATCATTTCTGGCCAGTGTGTTGTTTTTTTGGACCCTTCTTGGGTGGATTACAGCCATGACCACTGCGTCATTTGTGATTATTCAGGTTGGGATGGGTAGGCTCGGAAATTTAGCCGCTACGCGACTACGTGACTTGGGTAAGACAAAGTGGCTCTGCCTTCTAGGTAGTCTCCCGATAGTAGCACATGGGTTCTTCCTATGGTTGGCGTTCGCCACTCCAGATAGCCGCTAGTTCAGTCAAGCCTTGCGCATATTGGTGGCAGTCACTTCACCAATTCAATTCAGATTCTAAACGTATGAAGTGGGGCGAAGAACCGCTTTGCGGACAAAGCGTACGTTCAGACATCCTCTTCGAGTTTACGAATCTTTGCCTAATTATGGTCACTCGATTTGGACACGCCCCTTCTACACCCTATCGGATGGCCTATATATTCAAGAGTTGGCATATTATGGAGTGCTTCAATGAACCTAAAACTTGCATGCCTCGAATGTGGTCAGGGCAACCGGGTTCCCGAAGTCCGTCTTGAATCTGAACCCAAGTGCGGAACTTGTGGTGCGCGTTTGCTTCAAGTGAAGCCGGTCGAGGTATCCCTTGATGTTCTTCGCAAGGCGGAAAAGCTCGACGATATTCCGCTCGTCGTGGACTTTTGGGCAGCATGGTGCGGGCCCTGCCGGACGATAGCACCTGAATTTGCGAAGGCAGCAAAAACCCTGAAAGGACGGGCTCGTTTTGCAAAACTCGATACGGAGGCATTTCCTGCCGCGAGCGCGCGCTACGGCATTCGCGGTATCCCGCTATTGATTGCTTTCCGAGGTGGACGCGAAATTGGCCGACGTACTGGAGCTATGCCGGCCGATTACATTGCGGATTGGGTCGGCGCAGGCGCAAAGGCATAAAGGACTGGAACGGGACATGAGCGACGACCCATACAATATCCTTGGCGTTTCAAAGACCGCGTCGCAAGACGAGATCAAGAAGGCTTATAGAAAGCTAGCGAAGTCGCTGCATCCTGACCTGAATCCTGATGACCCCGGAAAACAGGCCGAGTTTCAAGCGGTCTCGGCGGCTCACGACTTGCTTAGCGATCCGGAAAAGCGCCGTCGCTTCGACGCGGGCGAAATTGACGCATCGGGTCAGGAGCGTCCTCAACGCGAGTTTTATCACCACTATGCGTCTCAAGATGGTGGCGAACGGTATGATGGTGGATTTGCTGGCCAAGGATTTGGCCGCGGCTTTGGTGCCGGTGACCCAGAAGACCTATCGGACATCTTCTCTGACCTCTTCGGGCGGCGACAGCGCGGTGGCGCACACCGGGAGTTTCATGCGCGGGGTCCCGATACTCGGTATCAGCTTGAAGTTGGATTCTTGGACGCGGTTCTCGGCACAACACGTAGTGTAACCATGCCTGACGGGAACGGAATTGCGATTACGATCCCAGCCGGCGTTGATGATGGGCAGACACTCCGCCTTCGCGGGAAAGGTGCACCCGGATACGGGGATGGCCCTCCGGGTGATGCGCTGGTCACTATTTCTATCCAGCCACACCCGGTTTTCACGCGCGACGGTGCAGACATCGAAATGGAGCTGCCGATCACATTCGATGAGGCTGTTCTAGGCGCGAGGGTCGATGTGCCGACAATCTCCGGATCTGTCTCTATGAAGATCCCTCCCGGCGCCTCATCAGGGCAGCGCCTCAGGCTGAAGGGCAAAGGTCTGAGACGCGGCAAATCGCAGGGCGATCAGACCGTCCGGCTCAAGATCGTTATTCCGAAAGACATGAGCGACGAAATGCTTTCAATTGCCGAGAAATGGCGCGACGCCAGCACGTTCGACCCGCGTGCCGAGCTCGGGAGGACGTCATGAGACTGGACGAACATGCCGTTGTTGCCCGGATCGAGCGTCTAACCTTGCGCGAGCTGCGGATCTGGGTTCGTGAAGGCTGGGTTCGACCGGCATACCTGGAAGGCGGACCCGTCTTTGACGACATCGATATCGCAAGACTCCGTCTGCTCTGCGATCTGCGCAAGGACATGGCGTTGCCCACGGACATTCTGCCCGTAATCCTGACGCTCATAGACCATCTGCACCGCACAAGGCGCGATCTCCGTCGCCTGACCGAAGCGCTGGACGAGCAATCGCCAGATGTCCGAAGAGATGTGCTAAAGTCTGTTCAAAGCCGGAACGAGAAACAAAGATAGGCCGGTCCATGTGGCAGATCGAAGTGAATTGGAGAACGCCATGATGCAGGAACTTGGGCCTCGCCGACACGCACTTCGAATCTACTACCAAAGATATCTCGCGGCAGACCGGGCGTGGCGCTTGGCCCAAAGCGAGGCTTTGACGTGGTTCCCTATCGGACAGCGACCCTCCGACTTTCCCATAGGAAATCCGGGGTCGCCACTGCGTCAACTCCTCGAACGACGCAACGAGGCACTTGCTCGAATGACAGTTGCTCACCTTAAACTACGCGTCGCCCAACGTCGGCAGGTCAAAGCAAAACGGATCCTGGCGCTACCGCCACGATAGCGAACAACAGCATCCAAAAGCGCTCCGAAGGTTGGCCGCGAGTATTGAATCGGTGCTGTCTCGTGCAACAGGCAGACGTCAAACTCTAAGAGACATGAAGGGGCCGCATTGGGCTCAGGGCCGCTATCCGCTGCGACGGGTGCGAATGACTGCCAAGCGGACTAAGCCGCCGTTAGAAATTGCTGAACGAATAGCGCTTTGAGGTTTAGTGTTCTCGATCACACAGGTCATGGTCTGCTAGCGACGCCAAGACATAGCAGTCTTCTGCTACACCAAGACCGTCGCATCCCTTCGCGATGCGCTTGAGTTCATTCTCGAGCGCCCTTAGCCGTTTTATCTTGGCTCGCACATCGGACAACTGACCTTGGGCGATCTCGGTCGCGGCTTCGCACGACCGGTCCGGATGGTTTTGCAACTCGATCAGAGATGAGATCGCGTCGATTGAGAAGCCAAGATCGCGCGCATGACGGATGAAGCTCAGGCGTTCCAAACCCTCATTTGTGTAACGCCTCTGGTTGCCTGCCGTGCGTTCCGGCGCAGCC
>CAYPVG010000353.1:0-5513 GCA_964414085.1 uncultured Boseongicola sp.
GGTATCTCGCTCTTTGTTGTGCCGAAGTTCCTTGTCAACGAGGACGGCACACTCGGTAACCGCAACGCAGTCTCTTGCGGTGGCCTAGAAGAGAAAATGGGCATCCATGGCAACGCCACTTGCGTGATGAACTACGACGGCGCGACGGGGTGGCTCGTTGGCGACATGCACAAAGGCATGCGGGCTATGTTCACTATGATGAACGAAGCACGTCTCTCTGTTGCGCTTCAGGGGTATGCCCAAGCGGAAGTTGCCTATCAGAACGCACTCGGTTTTGCGCGCGACCGCCTTCAAGGGCGTGATGTTACCGGCGTGAAAAACCCTGATGGTCCCGCGGATCCAATCATCGTTCACCCGGATGTACGACGCAATCTTCTGGACCAAAAATCTATCGCAGAAGGCGGTCGTGCCCTCGTCTACTGGGGCGCGAGCATGATCGACCGCTCTCAGCGCATGGGTGACGAGGATGCTGAGGCGATGATCTCGCTACTAATTCCAGTGATGAAGGGTTTCCTGACTGACAAAGGGTTCGAGGCGACAGTTCTTGCTCAGCAAACCCTTGGCGGATCAGGCTTCACCAAAGAATGGGGTCTTGAGCAGTTCGTCCGCGATGCGCGCATTGCGATGATTTACGAAGGCACGAACGGCATTCAGTCGCTCGATTTGGTTGGGCGCAAGCTCGGGCAAAACGGTGGCAAGACCATCATGGCATTCTTCGATCTCGTTAAGACGTACATCAAAGAAAACGAAGGCGACGAAACACTCAAAGCGCAGTTCCTTGACCCATTGAAAGCGGCATCGAAGGATCTCCAAGCCGCTGCGATGTACTTCATGTCCGACGGGATGAAAAACCCGAACAATGCGCTCGCCGGGTCGTACGACTTCATGCACCTCTTTGGCCATGTCGCGACGGGTTTGATGTGGACACAGATGGCCAAAGCAGCGAAAGCTGCGCTGGATAGCGGCGCCTCTGATACCGACTTCTACACGGCAAAGATTGAGACAGGGCGTTATTACATGGCACGCCAGCTGCCGATGACGGGCACGCATCTCGCCCGCATTCAATCGGGCGCCGATCCTGTCATGACGCTTAACGCGGCCAACTTTTAACCGAACGGCCAGCCGATTTTGAAAGGCCGCCATACTGGGCGGCCTTTTGCTCGTCCGCACGCAAGATAATGTGACCAAGTCGCAAGCTTTCGGTATTTCCGTTGTCTCGCGCGTGCCTTACCGTGAAGTGGTTAAATTAGGACCCAGGACACGAGCTTCATGCCCAAACGCCTCCGCCTCACGCGCCGATTTCCCGTAGCGATGACAGAAGACGGGTATCGTCGATTAAAGAAGTTTGCAGGAGAAGCTGGGCTGGATGAAGGTGAAGCGTTGAGCTTTCTTTTCGAGAACTTTTCATCGGTCATGGATCACGAGAAGCTAGCGACTCGACTAAGATTGTTTAACGCTGAACTAGATTCGAGAAAGCGATAATAATGCATAATTTCAGATATTTAATGCCCGCCTTATCGACCTTTCTTCTTTTGGCGTCGAGTTCATACGCATTGGAGGCATCCGACAAGGCCCGTCTTGTAACAACATTATCGACCTATGCCTCAGCTCTTGAGAATGCGGACTACGTAGCTGTTGTAAACGCCCTGCCGCCAGCAGTCATCGAACTGATTTCACAGGAAGCAAAACTTTCACCAGAAGTCATTCGCAAATCCGTCACGGCACAGATGTCCTCAGTGATGTCAGAAGCGACCATACATAGCTTTACGATGGACACTTCCACGATGACGTCGGGAGAAACTGCATCCGGAATGAACTACGCCTTCTTGCCCACCGAAACGGTGGTTTCTCAGGCAGGCGGTGAGCCGCAGAATGTTGAAACGACAACCCTTGCGATAGACCAGGACGGCGCCTGGTACCTCATGCGCATCGAGTACCCATCACACTATGATTTTGTTCGCGCAGCCTATCCTGAGTTTCAGGATGTGGCATTGCCTGATTGATGATCGAAGGTTCAACATGACAATAAAACTTCACTGCTTTGGAGAAAGCGGCAATAGCTATAAAGCCGCCCTACCCTTGGAGCTTTCTGGGCTGGATTGGGAACCCGTTTTCGTCGATTTCTTTAATGGAGCCGCTCGCACCTCTGAGTATGCAGAATTGAATGTAATGGCGGAGGCTCCGGTTCTTATCGACGGCGACGTCCGCCTCACTCAATCCGGTGTGATCCAGCAATACGTGACTGAAAAGACCGGCAAGTTCGGTGGCGAGACGATCGAAGAAAGTCGCGAGGTCCTGCGCTGGGTGCTTTGGGACAATCACAAGCTTTCAAGTCAGATCGGCATGACGCGTTTTCTAATGAACTTTCTCGCTCCCGAGAAACGGCCCGATCAGGTCATCGTGTTCATGCAGGGACGCCTGAAGGCCGCCTACAGCGTATTGGAATCCCATTTAACGTCACGTGATTTCATAGTTGGTCGCAACGTCACAAATGCAGATCTCTCTTGCTGTAGCTATCTGTATTACCCGGAACCCTTTGGTTTCACTCGCGGGGACTGGCCCAACATTGACCGCTGGCTCACCCGAATTTCGGAACTCCCTGGGTGGAAGCACCCATACGACCTGATGCCCGGCTCACCAGCAGATCGGGCCTGACAACGAAGGAAGACCTGATGCGCGACGCCTATATTTACGACGCAGTCCGCTCGCCTCGCGGCAAGGGCCGCGCGAACGGAAGCCTGCACGAGGTGACCCCCGCCAAATTATCGGCAGACATGTTGAATGCACTGGCGGAGCGCAACAACCTTGAGGGTCATGCCGTCGAAGACGTCATCTGGGGCAATGCCACGCAGGTAAAAGAGCAAGGCGGCTGTCTGGCACGAACTTCTGTTCTCGCCTCTAATCTCGACGAACGCATCCCGGGCCTATCCATCAACCGCTTCTGTGCGTCCGGTATGGAAGCCGTAAACCTCGCAGCCAACCAGGTTAAAGGCGGAGCAGGCGACGGCTACATTGCTGGTGGCGTCGAATGCATGAGCCGCGTGGCAATGGGTTCGGATGGCGCTGCGATCGCCGTCGATCCATCCATCGCAATGAACACCTACTTCGTACCGCAGGGCATATCTGCCGATATCATCGCCACTGAATACGGCATTTCCCGTGATGACGCCGATGCGCTTGCCGTGGCCAGCCAAGATCGCGCAGCAAAGGCTTGGGAAGAAAACCGCTTCGCCAATTCGATCGTACCGATCAATGACATGAACGGCCTCCCAATTC
This sequence comes from uncultured Boseongicola sp., assembly GCA_964414085.1. Lineage (GTDB taxonomy): Bacteria > Pseudomonadota > Alphaproteobacteria > Rhodobacterales > Rhodobacteraceae > Boseongicola. The sequence goes on from CAYPVG010000353.1 coordinate 3,277, forward strand.
TCGACCACGACGAATACATGCGCCCTGGCACTGATATGCAGGCGCTTGGCGCGCTGAAACCCGCCTTCAAGGATCAGGGCGAGGTCATGCCGGGCTTTGATGCGGTCGCGATGCTCAAGTACCCGCATCTCGAAAAGATCAATCATATACACCACGCCGGTAACTCTTCAGGCATTGTGGATGGGGCTGCTGGCGTTCTCATCGGTTCAAAAGAGTTTGGTGAGGCCCACGGATTGAAACCACGCGCTGTTATTCGCGCCACGGCCAAGATCGGCACCGACCCGACCATCATGCTCACCGGTCCAGTGCCCGCGACCGAAAAGATCCTCAAGGACAGTGGTATCTCGATCAGCGACATCGACCTATTTGAAGTGAACGAGGCCTTTTCGTCCGTTGTTCTTCGTTTCATGCAGGCTTTCGACGTTGACCATGACAAACTGAACGTCAACGGCGGTGCCATCGCGATGGGCCACCCCCTTGGAGCGTCAGGCGCGATCATCATCGGCACCCTGCTGGATGAAATGGAACGTGCAGACAAAACTCTTGGTCTTGCCACCCTTTGTGTCGCCTCTGGCATGGGCGCGGCCACTATCATCGAACGCGTGTAAGGAGCTGTTCAAATGACTGACTTTACTTACGAGCTCCACGAAGACGGCATCGGCGTAATCACTTGGGACGTGCCCGGGAAATCCATGAACGTGCTGAGCCGTGATGCGTTTTCACTGATCGACGATCTTGTGACCGCAGCCATCGAAGACGAATACGTCAAAGGCATCATTATCACCTCTGGCAAGGATACCTTCGCCGGCGGCATGGATCTGAATACGCTCGCCACGATCAAGCATGAAGGCGGCGACGCTCCGGCCAAAAGCCTTTTTGATTTCACCATGAACGGCCACCGCATCCTGCGGAAACTGGAACGCGCCGGTATGGACGAGAAGACCAACAAAGGCGGCAAGCCGGTTGCCTGTGTCATTCCCGGTCTTTGCGCAGGCATAGGAACAGAGATTGCGCTTGCCTGTCATCGCCGCTTTATGACCGACGACCCCAAAGCCAAAATCGGCCTGCCGGAGATACTTGTCGGTCTTTTCCCCGGCGGCGGCGGCACCACCCGATACTCCCGCATGGTCGGCGCTATGGCAGCCGCACCTGTTCTTCTTGAAGGCAAAATGCTGGACCCAAAGAAAGCCAAATTCGCTCAACTGGTTGACGAAATTCACCCGAGCGATGACCTGATGGCACGCGCAAAGGAGTGGATTTTGTCTGCATCCGATGCCGACATCGTCAAGCCATGGGACCAGAAGGGGTGGAAGATGCCCGGTGGCGCACCTTACCACCCGCAAGGTTTCATGACCTTTGTCGGGGCTTCCGCCATGATCAACGGCAAAACTAAGGGCGTCTATCCCGCTGCCAAGGCTCTTTTGTCGTCCATTTACGAGGGCGCACAAGTTCCGTTCGACACGGCCCTTAAGATCGAAGCGCGTTGGTTTACATCCATCCTGTTGAATCCGTCGTCAGAGGCGATGATCCGCTCGCTCTTTGTGAACAAGCAAGCCCTCGAAAAAGGTGCTAACCGACCAGAAGTCGCCGACGAAACGGTCAACAAGGTCGGGGTCCTTGGAGCAGGCATGATGGGTGCAGGTATCGCCTATGTTGCCGCCAACGCTGGCATCGAGGTTGTTCTCATCGACCGTGATCAAGTAGCGGCAGATAAGGGCAAATCCTACTCGGAAGGCATCCTCGACAAAGGGATCTCACGCCGCAAAGTCACCGAGGAAAAGAAGACCACGGTTCTCAGCCGGATAAATGCAACGACTGATCTTGATGCGCTGAAGGGCTGCGATCTCATCGTTGAAGCGGTCTTCGAAGACCCGAAGGTAAAGGCGGAAATGACTGCTAAGGTCGAACCAATCATTGGCGACCAAGCAATCTTTGCGACCAACACCTCGACACTTCCAATCACCCAGCTTGCCAAAGCCAGTGCGCGTCCAGAGCAATTCATCGGCATCCACTTCTTCTCGCCGGTCGACAAGATGCTACTCGTCGAGATCATCAAAGGCGCTGAAACCGGCGACCGTGCGGTTGCAAAGGCACTCGATTTCGTCCGCCAGATCAAGAAGACGCCCATCGTTGTCAATGACGCGCGTTTCTTCTACGCCAATCGCTGCATCCTGCCGTACGGCAGAGAAGGCGTGTACATGATCAGCGAGGGTGTCGAACCGGCGTTGATCGAAAAC
>CAYPVG010000354.1:0-6258 GCA_964414085.1 uncultured Boseongicola sp.
ACCCATGGCGCGGCGTAGCAAGTCGGCTCCGCCAAGCGAGTATCCCGCCATTTCCTGTGCGATCTGCATTACCTGTTCCTGGTAGACGATGATGCCTTGGGTTTCGTCGAGGATGTGGTCGATGGACGGGTGGAGCCTTTCACGTTCTGCACGGGCATTTTTCACGTCACAGTACTGCGGGATGTTTTCCATCGGACCCGGGCGGTAAAGCGCAACGAGGGCTACAATGTCCTCAATACATGTCGGGCGCATCCTGCGAAGCGCATCCATCATGCCCGAACTTTCCACTTGGAACACTGCGACTGTCTGGGCCTTGGCGTACAGGTCGTATGTGCCTTCGTCGTCTAAAGGAATGAGGCCAATGTCGTTTTCGGTCCCGGGTTCGGGCTTGTAGAGCTCGGCGCCATCAGCGGCGATGTGCAGAGGGCGACCGCTAGCCAGGATTTGTTCGATCGCGTTTTGAATAACTGTGAGGGTCTTCAGGCCAAGAAAGTCGAATTTGACGAGGCCTGCTTGTTCGACCCATTTCATATTGAACTGGGTGGCCGGCATCTCGGATCGCGGATCGCGATAAAGGGGCACGAGCGCGTCCAGCGGGCGGTCGCCGATCACTACACCCGCGGCATGCGTGGATGCGTTTCGCAGAAGGCCTTCGACCTGTTGACCATAAGTTAGGAGTCGTTCAACGACCTCTTCCGCCTTGGCTTCTTCACGAAGGCGCGGTTCGTCTGCGAGGGCCTTCTCGATAGAAACAGGTTTTACGCCTTCGACAGGGATTAGTTTGGAAAGTCGATCAACCTGGCCGTATGGCATTTGCAGGACACGTCCGACATCGCGCACCGCTGCTTTTGACAGGAGAGCACCAAAGGTTATGATCTGGCCAACGCGATCGCGGCCGTACTTTTCCTGAACGTAACGAATGACCTCCTCTCGCCGATCCATGCAAAAATCGATGTCGAAGTCTGGCATTGAGACGCGTTCCGGGTTGAGAAAGCGTTCGAACAGCAGCGAGTAACGCAACGGATCGAGGTCTGTGATCGTCAGCGCGTATGCGACGAGCGACCCGGCACCTGAACCACGGCCCGGACCGACGGGAATATCGTGATCTTTCGCCCATTTGATGAAGTCGGCAACGATCAGAAAGTAGCCGGGAAAGCCCATGCCTTCGATGATTCCGAGCTCGAATTCCAGTCGTTTCTCGTAATCTTCGATGGGGGCAACGGGCTCGATGACAGCGAGACGTGCTTTCAACCCATCAAACGATTGTTTGCGGAGTTCTTCGACTTCATCGTCGGCGAACCTTGGTAGAATCGGGTCGTGCCTCTCGGCGCCGAAGGCACAGCGACGTGCGATTTCAACAGTGTTTTCGATGGCTTCCGGAAGGTCGGCGAACAGCGTCGCCATTTCGGACGGAGATTTGAAGTAGTGTTGTTCGGTTAGGCGCCGGCGTGGCGCTTGTTGGTCGACGTAGGCACCTTCGGCGATGCAGATCAGCGCATCGTGCGCCTCGTACATATCAGCCTTTGGGAAGTAGACGTCGTTGGTTGCCACAAGCGGGAGGTCCATGGCGTATGCCATCTCGATCGTGGGTGCTTCTGTCAGTCGTTCAGCTTCCGATTGTTGTCCGGCGTCCGTCGGGTGCCGCTGGATTTCGACGTATAGGCGATCACCAAAAGCCGCCGCCAGCAATCTCATCAAAGCTTGGGCTTTGGGTTTTTGCCCAGCGCGGAGCAATCGGCCAATGGGGCCGTCTGGGCCGCCGGTGAGGCAGATCAGACCATCAGAGTTTGATTTGATTTCTTCCAGAGTGACGTGTGGCCAGTCGGCTTCGCGTAGGTATAATGCGGAGTTGAGCCGCATCAGGCACTCGTAGCCTACACGGTTCTGTGCCAGCAGCACGATGGGGGCTGGCGGTATAGGTTTTTCTCCGGGCTGTGCGCTCTCGTAGGCGACATCGATCTGACAGCCTACGATAGGTTGGACGCCTTTACCGAGCGCGGATACTGAGAATTCCAGTGCCGAAAACATGTTGTTCGTATCGGTAACGGCCACGGCGGGCATGTCCGCCTGATCGCAAAGCTGAGGTAGGGATTTCAGGCGTACTGCACCTTCGAGAAGCGAATACTCGGTGTGGAGACGGAGATGAATGAACTTGGGTTGGCTCGGCATATGTCGAACGTATTTTGAGGCGCTGGCGAGCGAAAGTGCAAAATCGGCGCTGCCACTTTAAATAGCGGGTAGGCCTTGTTTGTGGCCCGTACCTCCTTCGAGCCGACAAGGTTTCTTTGTGTGAGGTTGGGTGTGACAGCTGACAGAGGCAAAACAAGACTCTTGCCAAACAGAAATTCGCACGCTTTGATTTGGAGTTGAAACAGACGCGCGTTCTCTACGCCGCATCGACGGCGCGCATAGGTCTCTGGTTCATCGGGTAAGGCGGCGGGAACTCACATGTCGATCAGGTTTTCTCTAAACGGGGAAACTGTGGAGGTGGATGCATCTCCCACTACAACCCTTTTGGACTGGTTGCGCGAAAGGCAGAAACTCACCGGCACAAAGGAAGGCTGCAACGAGGGCGATTGCGGCGCCTGTACGGTTATGGTGACCGAGCCGTCAGCGGCTGAAGGTTCCAGAGCAAGAGCGCTGAATGCCTGCATCTTGTTCCTGCCACAGCTGCACGGGAAGTCGGTAACGACAGTTGAGGGACTGAAAGGACCCAATGGTCAGTTGCACCCTGTCCAGACCGCGATGATAACACACCATGGAAGCCAATGCGGATTCTGCACGCCTGGAATCGTGATGTCGATGGTCGTTGGTCACGGGGATAGTCGAAAAGACCACGACAACGTCTTGGCTGGTAATTTGTGTCGGTGCACTGGGTATGCCCCCATTGTGCGCGCTGCCGAAAGCATCGAGGGTAAGTCTGCACCGGATTGGGTTGATACGGCTTGTCCTGATGTAGGCTCAAATGCGCTTTTGCCGGAAACGTCAGATGAACTGGCAGAGTGGTTTCTTTCACATCCTGAAGGAACATTGATTGCTGGAGCGACGGATGTGGGTTTGTGGGTAACCAAGGGTCTTGCTCCGTTGGAAGACGTCGCTTTTCTGCATCGCTGCCGCGATTTGCAGGGCATAGAGGTATCTGATGACGGCATTCGTGTTGGCGCGGCGGTGACGATGGCTGACATGCTGCCGATTCTGAAAGAGCACCACATTTCCTATGCTGAAATGGTTCGGCGTTATGGGTCGGAGCAGGTTCGGCAGGCGGCGACGATTGGTGGCAACATCGCGAACGGTTCGCCAATTGGAGATAACCCGCCTGCATTGATCGCGCTTGGCGCGACGCTGTATCTTCGGAAAGGCGATGAGAAACGAACGTTGCCACTGGAAGATTTTTTCTTGGAGTACGGTCGGCAGGATCGAGAACCGGGTGAGTTTGTCGAGGCGGTGGAGTTTCCAAAGGATGCGCCAAACCTTCGCTGTTACAAGATTTCTAAGCGTTTCGATCAGGACATTTCGGCAGTCTGCGGGTGTTTCAACCTCAAGATTGAGGACGGTTTCGTCGCAGACGCGCGGGTCGCATTTGGAGGAATGGCGGGAGTGCCAATGCGAGCGTCGTTTGTTGAAACCGCGCTCGTTGGGCGGTCGTGGAGCTTGGAAACGGCGCAGGCAGCGGCTGAGCTTTTTGCGGATGACTTCACGCCACTCACGGATATGCGTGCCGGGGCAGAGTATCGAATGAAGGTCGCTCAGAACTTGCTGATAAGGTACTTTCACGATCTCTCCGGGTCGGAAACCTCGGTATTGGAGGTGCGTCGGTGAGTGTTGCGAAGCCTTTACCGCATGATGCGGCTCTGTTGCATGTTACTGGTACAGCGCGCTACGTGGATGACATTCCATTGCCCGAGGGCACGTTGCATTTAGCATTCGGGACATCGGATGTGGCGCACGGCAAGATCATCAAAGTAGATCTAAGTGCTGTGCGAGATGCTGAGAGTGTTGTGGCGGTTTTGACAGCTTCTGACTTGCCACATCACAATGATGTTTCGCCGTCGCCGAGCCCAGAGCCCTTACTTGCCGAAGATACGGTGCAATTCATTGGGCAGCCGGTCTTCCTTGTCGTCGCCACCAGCCATTTGGCAGCGCGGAAGGCGGCTCGACTTGGGAAAGTCGAGATTGAGCCCTTGCCTGCCATTTTGACTGTTGATGAGGCGGTTGCCGCGAAATCTCAATTTGAGGACGAGCCGAGGATTTACGAGAAAGGCGATGCGAAAAGTGCGCTTGGCCGGTCAGAGATTGTCCTGGAAGGTTCAATCGATATTGGTGGTCAAGAGCACTTTTATCTGGAAGGCCAAGCCGCCGCTGCTTTGCCGCAAGAAGGCGGAGACATGGTGGTTTACTCCTCCACGCAGCACCCAACCGAAATTCAGCATAAAGTGGCAGAAGCGCTCGGTGTACCGATGCACTCCGTCCGGTGCGAAACGCGACGAATGGGTGGCGGGTTTGGAGGCAAAGAAAGCCAAGGCAACCACTTGGCCGTGTCTTGCGCTGTTGCATCGGCGGTGACCGGGCAACCGTGTTCCATGCGGTATGATCGTGACGATGATATGATGATCACGGGGAAGCGGCATGATTTTCGCATCGATTACCGCGTTGGATTTGACAGCGACGGTAAGATTGATGCCGTGGACTTTCTGCAGCTGTGTCGCTGTGGTTGGTCGATGGACCTATCGTTGCCGGTCGCTGATCGTGCGATGCTCCATGCCGACAATGCTTATCACGTCCCGAACATGCGGATTGAGTCGCACCGGTTGAAGACGAACACTCAATCGGCCACAGCGTTCAGGGGTTTTGGCGGGCCTCAAGGGATGCTCGGCATTGAGCGCGTCTTGGATCATGTCGCATACACAATTGGGAAGGACCCTGCCGAGGTTAGGCGGCTTAACTACTATCAAACCTCCGAATCAAAACAACATCATAAGGGTGCGCCTTATGCGGGCAAGCACTCCCCGCGGAGAGAGAAACCGGCGACCCAAACTACGCATTACAAAATGCCGGTTGAGGATTTCATCCTGCACGAACTGACCGAGGAACTTCTTAACAAGTCCGACTATGCGGCTCGTCGGCAAGCTGTTCAGGCATGGAATGCTGAGAACGGTATTTTGAAGCGTGGGATTGCGTTTTCTCCAGTGAAGTTCGGGATCAGTTTTACTCTGACGCATCTCAATCAAGCCGGCGCTCTTGTCCATATCTACCAAGACGGCTCAGTACACCTAAACCATGGCGGGACTGAGATGGGTCAGGGGTTGTTCCAAAAAGTGGCTCAGGTAGCTGCTACGCGATTTGGGATCTCGATGGAGAACGTGAAGATCACGGCGACCGATACGGGTAAGGTGCCCAACACCTCTGCCACAGCCGCGTCTTCGGGATCGGATTTGAATGGCATGGCGGTAAAAGCTGCCTGTGACACTCTTCGTAAGAGATTGGCAGAATTTGTTGCGGAGCGTTCCCAGGCTGACCCAGCATCTGTGCAGTTCGAGGACGGTTTGGTGTGGGTTGGTGGCGAGAGCATTCCTTTTAAAAGCGTGGTCGCCGACGCCTACATGGCGCGGATCAGTCTTTCGTCGACCGGGTTTTATAAGACGCCCAAGATCGTTTGGGATCGGATAAAAGGCGAAGGACGGCCGTTCTTCTATTTCGCATATGGTGGTGCGGTTACCGAAGTCGTAGTTGATACACTGACTGGCGAGAACCGCATCCTTCGGGCTGATGTTTTGCACGATGTTGGCGCCTCTCTGAATCCGGCGATTGATATCGGGCAGATAGAGGGTGGCTATGTCCAAGGGGCTGGATGGCTGACCACAGAGGAATTGGTTTGGGACGACCTGGGCCGGCTGCGTACTCACGCGCCGTCCACTTATAAGATACCGGCCTGTTCCGATCGGCCGAACATCTTCAACGTCAACCTTTGGGAAGCGGAAAATCGGGAGGAGACGATCTATCGATCTAAAGCGGTAGGTGAGCCACCTTTGATGTTGGGGATTTCAGCGCTGATGGCGCTGAGTGATGCTGTTTCCTCATGTGGCGATGCATACCCAGATTTGCGCGCACCTGCGACTCCAGAAGCCATTCTTGCAGCAGTTGGAAGGGTGCGAGGATGACCTTTAATCTTTCCAGCATATCGTCAGCAGTTCCAGTGGCGCGCGTCGTTGTTGCTGCCGTAAAGGGATCGTCGCCGCGTGAGGTCGGTGCGTCGATGCT
>CAYPVG010000355.1:0-5808 GCA_964414085.1 uncultured Boseongicola sp.
GTGTCGAAGACCTGCGCGAAAGGCGCGATGGCGAGCGCGGTGACGGCGCGTACATTCACGAAGGTGCCTGCGGCCGCGATAAGCGCAGCGGCGTAGAGGTAGAGTGCAGCGACCGGCAGGCCCGAAAGGCCGTCGATCAAAAGACCTGCACCCGTGAGATGCAAGGCGACACCTCCGAGTGTGACGGCGCCCGTTGTGAAACGCAAAGCGGCGGGGGCTTTAAGGAAGGCATAGGCCGCAGCCGCCGTGACGGCCGCGCCGCCGCCAAAGAGTGCGATGTCCGCTATTCTTTCGTATTTGTCGATCAGCTCAATTGCGCCTCCGGCAAAAAGCATGCCTGCCCCGATGAGGGTACTGGCGTGGCCAAGCAGGCGATAGAGCGCGTCGGCTTTGGTTAGTACGAAAATCCCGAGGCCAAGGAACGCCGCGCCCAGAAGGGCGACGCCGAATGCGTCCGCAATCCAGAACACAAATCCGAGTGACGCGGCGATGATGCCTGCGCACAGGACGATGTTGACGACCAGCGCCAGCATGGTTTCGCGAGAGCGCCGCATAATTTCGGCGGCTTGGGCTTCATTCAAGAGCCCTTCTTCGAGAAGAAGTTTGGTGTTGATGACTTGGGTCATAGCAATCTCCATGAACAACGTTCACAAATGGTATAGCAATATTGTGAACGTTGTTCAAGAAAATTCTATGGGCTGTTCTTGTAATGCGCAAAATCCGGGTCGCCAACGGCGCGTTGCTTGACCAGAAATGTAGGCAAATAACGCGAAGATTCTGTATGCTCGAAACATCTATAGCTCTGATTTTATTTCTTTTTCCCATGTCTTACAGTCCCGGCCCGGGGAATGTCTTCTTTGCGGCTAATGGCGCGCGTTTTGGCTTCCGTGCCACGATCCCGGCGAATGCAGGCTACCACTTGGCGACCTGGGTCGTGACGGCTGCCATAGGGTTCGGGTTCCTTGCCGCGCTTGAGCGATTCCCTTTGGTTTTCGATGCCCTGCAGATCGTCGGCGCGCTTTATGTAATGTGGTTGGCGCTCAAAATGATGCGGGCGGGGAGCGTTAAGGGTGACAAGTACGCCAGGCCTGCACGTTTGGGTGACGGTGCGCTGCTCCTCCTGTTGAATCCCAAGGCCTATGTGATCATCGCGCTGATGTTCACACAGTTCCTCGACGCCTATGAGATAGGAATTTGGTCTTCGGTTCTGCTGATCACAACGGTCTTCACGCTGAATAACCTTCTGGCATTTTCGCTTTGGGCGTGGGCAGGCGACCGGATCGCTGGCTACTTTCGCACGCCCGAGACGGCCGCGCGGCTGAACCTGCTCTTTGGCGCCGTCTTGGCGGGTGTTGCGATTTGGATGCTGGTGGCCTGAGTTTTCGAAACGCTCAGATGTCCTGTCCTTTTTCCAGTAGCCTGTCGATCAATTGACGTTGCAAGGGAGCGCTGTCACCGCCGCCAAAGGTCATGGCCCCTCCGGTGTAGAGCCCGCCATAAGTCAGCGCGAGATTAACCGTTTGTCCTAGCCCCGAAATGAGCTGATCACGGCTGAGCCGCGACAGCGGGTGGATATAGACGCCCCAAAGACGCCCTTGGGCGACGGCATAACGCGCGTCGAGTGCTGTGTCGAAATTGGCCTGCAGGACCCGATACAAGTCGTCGCCGTCCAATCCTTCGAGGCTGCGGATAGAGACCATGGCGCGCATGCGGTCCGCAATGGGGTCCATAATGACAAAGACAGGGACGTCTTCGATGGTCAGGAGCATGCCACCACCGGTTTGGCGGGCGTCCGGGTCCAGCGCGACCAGAATGTCAAACAAGCGTTCGGGGGTCATCGCGTCTTCGCTGTCCTGAGCGTGACTTGGGATCGCAAGCACGAGGGCGGCGACGATGGCGATGAGGTGTTTCATGGTTTGAGCTCCTTTGAGGCGGTTCTCAAACCTTAACAATTTTTCTCTTCACGGCTCAAAGCACGGCTTGGTGATCTTGACCGTGACCGCTGAAAGGTCAAAGAGTGGTCCCTATGCTGGCTTATATTATCCGACGCGTCGCGCAATCGATCCTCGTCCTTCTGGTCGTGGGGCTTGTTGCCTTTTCCATGTTCAACTTTGTTGGTGATCCGATCGACAACATGTTGGGGCAGGAGAGGACCCAGGAGGACATCGACCGTCTTCGCGAGGAGCTTGGACTCGATCAGCCGTTCCCGGTGCAGTACTACCGCTTCCTTGAAGGTGCTGTGCAGGGCAACTTTGGCATCAGCTACCGCCAGGGCCGCCCTGTATCGACGATCATCGCGGAACGCGCGCCTGCAACGCTGGAACTGGCCGCAGTTTCGGGGATTTTGGCGATTACCTTTGGTATAGCCTTGGGTGTTTTCACGGCAATCAGGCGGGACGGAATAGCCTCCAACGTCATTATGACGGTGTCCCTTTTGGGAGTTAGTTTGCCGACCTTCTTGATAGGTATCCTATTGATTTACCTCTTTTCTGTGGAGCTGGATATGTTGCCAAGCTTCGGGCGTGGGGAGGTCGTCGATCTTGGATGGTGGTCGACCGGCTTCCTGACAGAGAGCGGGTTGCGGGCGCTGATCCTGCCGTCGATCACGCTTGGCCTGTACCAGATGACGTTGATTATGCGGCTGGTACGTTCGGAAATGCTTGAGGTTCTGCGGCAGGATTACATTCGCTTTGCTCGCGCGCGGGGTTTGAAAGAACGCGCCGTGAACTTCCGTCACGCGCTGAAAAACACGCTTGTTCCGGTGATCACGGTGACCGGTCTGCAGCTGGGCGCGATCATCGCCTTCGCCATTATTACTGAGACGGTGTTCCAGTGGCCGGGCGTTGGTCTGTTGTTCATCAACGCGGTGCAATTCGTCGATATACCGGTGATGGCGGCCTATCTGATGCTCATCTCGGTCATGTTCGTGGGCATCAACCTGATTGTTGATTTGCTCTATTTCTGGGTTGATCCGCGGTTGCGCGTAGATCGGGCGGGAGGTCACTGATGGCAGATATCGAGCTACAAGAGGTCTCCAAGGCTGCCGAGAAGGGCAGGTGGGAGCGATTCCGGGAAAGCGATTTCTACTGGAAGTTCACGCGGTCTCCGGTCGCGATGATCAGTTTCGCTGTAACGATGATCCTTGTTTTGAGTGCGGTTTTCGCACCGCTGATCGCGCCTTATGATCCTTTTGATCCAGGTAGCCTGAACCTGATGAACGGGTTCTCGGCACCGGGTGTGCCGAATGCCTTTACCGGCGATAGCTTCATGCTTGGCACCGACGATCAGGGCCGTGATGTGTTTTCGACGATCCTCTATGGCATGCGCATCTCATTGTTCGTGGGCTTTGCGGCCGTGGCATTTGCGCTCATCCTTGGCGTTACGCTGGGGCTGATTGCGGGCTACATCGGAGGCTGGACCGAGACAATCATCATGCGGGTTGCAGACGTTCAGCTGACATTCCCGTCGATCCTTGTGGCCATGCTGATCTTCGGGATCGCGAAAGGCTTCACGCCAGTGGAATACCGCGACCAAATGGCGATCTGGGTGCTCATTATCGCGATTGGCTTGTCGGATTGGGTGCAGTTCGCGCGTGTTGTGCGCGGGGCGACATTGGTTGAGCGAAACAAAGAATACGTGCAGGCCGCGCGTCTGATCGGGCGGCGGTCTCCGGCGATTATGCTGCGGCATATCCTGCCGAACGTGCTGTCGCCTGTGCTGGTCATTGCGACGATCTCGCTGGCTTTGGCCATTATTGCGGAGGCGACTCTGTCGTTCCTTGGTGTGGGCGCGCCGCCGACGCAGCCATCGCTGGGCACGCTTATCCGGATCGGGCAGGGCTTCCTGTTCTCGGGCGAGTGGTGGATCCTGTTCTTCCCTGCGATGACGCTTTTGACGCTGGCACTGGCAGTGAACCTGCTGGGTGACTGGCTTAGGGATGCATTGAACCCGAGATTGAAGTGATCTGTCGCAACGCGACGCTGGCCGAAGTCGAGCTGATGCTCAGCTGGGCTATCGAGGAAGGGTGGAACGCCGGCGCAGATGATGCAGTGGCGTTTTACGCCGGAGATCCCGACGGATTCTTTGTGGCCGAAGTGGACGGTGCACCAGTCGCGTCGATCTCGGTGGTCGACGATACAAATGATTTCGCGTTTTTGGGCTTGTACATCTGCCGTCCTGAGCATCGGGGCAAAGGGATCGGCTATGCGCTGTGGCAGCACGCGCTGAAGCATGCGGGCCAGCGGACCGTCGGGCTCGATGGTGTACCGGATCAACAAGCGAACTATGCATCCTCGGGGTTTGTTTGGGCTGGCGAGACGCGTCGGTTCGAGGGGGTCATTTCTGGCGCAACTGGCGACGGCGTGCGGTTGGCGCAGCCGGGCGACGTGCCGGAACTGACTGCGCGAGAGGCGGAAGTGACAGGCGTCGCGAAATCAAGCTTTAACAGCGAGTGGTTTGCGGAATACGAGACCCGGAAGACCTTCGTTTTGGAAGGCACCACCGCCTTTGCTACCGCCCGCCAATGTCAAGCTGGCACTAAGATCGGTCCAATGATCGCAGAAACCGTGGCTCAGGCTGAAACTCTGATCCAACACATCGCGTCCTTGTTTCCGGCCCCGATGATTATTGACGTGCCAACCGGTTCGGATGCGCTGGCAGCATGGTGCGAGGCGCAGGGTATGACCGTCTCATTCGGGACGGCCCGGATGTATCGCGGCGCGCCCCCTGTAACGCGACCGGCCGTGTCAGCAGTATCGACCTTGGAGCTAGGCTAGACACTTTGCCCGCGACGTTGCCGCGCTCGAGATGGCTAGGCAGTACCTTGTGTGTCGATGTGGAGCTGATCGAGCTCGTGCCAACGTTGCACGGCAGCCGGGTCGAAGTCTTTCACCGCCGGCGTGTCCACTTTGAAATTCCCGTACCGATCTTCCCCACGCACTAGCATGGCGCTGTCGTGGTCATGTTTTGTCTGGCGCACGTGAGGTGCAAGATATTGCACGTTCAACCCGATGCGTCGGTCGTCCGAGCGGTTCGGCATGGAGGCGTGCAGCGTCCAGCCGTGGTGGAACGATGCCTCTCCGGGTTGCAGAGGGCAAAGGACGGCCTCGTCTTCGTTGATGCCGTCCACGGTCTGTCCCTGAAACAGTACGTTGTCGCCGCGGTCTCCGGTTTTGTGGTCATAGACCCCGTGCTTGTGGCTGCCTGGGATCATGCGCATGCAGCCAGAAAGATCGGTGGCGGGTGAGAGCGCAAGCCACATAGACACCTGTGCATCGTCTGACAGGCCCCAGAAGGTCAGGTCCTGATGCCAGCTGACGAAGCCGGGCGCGTGGGGCTCCTTGATGATGAAAGTTGAATCATAGAGCAGGATGTCCGGGCCGATGAGGGCTTCAACGACGTCGAGCACCCGAGGGTGCGTCGCCATTGCCAAAGGCGACGTCATGACGGTGTGAAGTTTGGCCTTGTAGTGAATTGCGCCTTGGCTGGCCTCGAGATCTTCAAGAGACTTTCGATGCTGATTGGCCTCGTTTTCCGAAAACAGAGGAACGCCGGTGATGTAGCCATCGCGGTCATAGCCTGTGGCAAGCGCTTTCAAGTCCATGCCGTATCCTCCCCAACCCGTCATGAGGAAAGGCTCGCGCTTCGGCTGTGGCCTGTCTAGTCACTTGTGCGACATGGGAGAGGTCGTTTTTTGTCGTGAAGATATGAGTGTTTTCCCAAGCGTCAGCCCTTGCGCTTGGAATGACACCCGGCCCATAAAGGTTGAAATATTAAGGAATGGCGCCTTTGTCCCAACCGGTTCTCTCT
>CAYPVG010000356.1:0-6935 GCA_964414085.1 uncultured Boseongicola sp.
TTGACAGTGCGAAACCGCACGCTTACATCGCCTTAATCGCGGGTGAGCAATTTCGTTTCGCCCTTCTATGGCGGGCCAGAGTTACGGGCAAGCGGAACTCCTCACACGTTCTCGTCAGACACGCAGAGATAGGTTGGTCCATATGCTTGGATTCGGAACGATTGCAAAAAAGGTCTTTGGGACAACCAACGACCGGCAAATCAAGGGGACGCGGTCGACGATTGATCAGATCAACGCTCTTGAACCCGAATTTGAAGCGCTGGATGACGCAGGCCTCATCGCCAAAACCGCGGAGCTGAAAGAGCGCGTCGCAGGTGGCGAAAGTCTTGAAGACGTCCTGCCAGAAGCCTTTGCCAATTGCCGAGAAGCCGCGAAGCGCGCACTGGGCCTTCGCGCCTTTGACGTGCAAATGATCGGCGGCATGATGATGCATCAAGGCAATATCGCCGAGATGAAGACGGGCGAAGGTAAAACGCTTGTGGCGACATTCCCGGCGTACCTGAATGCTCTCACAGGTGGCGCAGTTCATATCGTGACGGTCAACGACTACCTTGTACGTCGTGATGCGGCCTGGATGGGCAAGGTTTTTGCTGCTTTGGGCATGACAACTGGCGCTGTGTACCCGCAGCAACCCGAAGACGAGAAGAAAGAGGCTTATCAGTCCGACATCACGTACGCGACGAACAACGAGCTTGGCTTCGACTACCTGCGCGACAACATGAAAGCCAATCTGATCGATATGGCGCAGCGCGGGCATTACTTCGCGATCGTTGACGAGGTCGACTCGATCCTGATTGACGAAGCGCGGACGCCTCTGATCATCTCCGGCCCGGCTCAGGACCGGTCCGAACTTTACATCACCATCGACAAGATCATTCCGGAAGTGACGGACGAGCACTTCTCGCTGGATGAAAAGACTCGGAACGTTACCTACACCGATGAGGGCAACGAGTTTCTTGAACAGCGCCTGCATGAGACAGGTCTCTTGCCCGAAGAGCAGTCGCTCTATGATCCCGAGTCCACGACAATCGTTCACCACGTGAACCAAGGTCTTCGCGCGCACAAGCTGTTCACGAAGGACAAGGACTACATCGTTCGCGACAACCAGATCGTCCTAATCGACGAATTCACGGGTCGCATGATGCAAGGTCGCCGTCTGTCCGATGGCTTGCACCAAGCGATTGAGGCCAAAGAAGGTGTTGCGATCCAGCCCGAGAACGTGACGCTCGCGTCCGTGACGTTCCAGAACTACTTCCGCCTGTACGACAAGCTTGCTGGTATGACGGGTACGGCGTCCACCGAAGCGGACGAATTTCAGGAAATCTACGGTCTTGGAGTGGTCGAGATTCCAACGAACCGCCCAATCGCGCGGATCGACGAAGATGACGAAATTTACCGGACGGCAAAAGAGAAGTTCGACGGAGTCGTCAAACAGATCAAAGAAGCCAACGCCACGGGCCAACCAGTCCTTGTCGGCACAACATCCATCGAACGGTCCGAGTTCATCAGTCAGCGGCTTGAGCAGGAAGGCATCGCACATAACGTTCTGAACGCACGCCAACACGAACAGGAAGCGCAGATAGTTGCGGACGCCGGCAAACTTGGCGCGGTGACAATCGCGACCAACATGGCCGGTCGCGGCACCGACATTCAGCTTGGCGGCAACGTAGAAATGCGGGTGCTTCAAGCGCTTGCCGACGATCCCGAGGCTGATCCGGAAGCTGTGCGCTCCAAGATCGAAGCCGAAGTTGCGGATGAGAAAGAGAAGGTTCTCGCTGCAGGTGGACTTTACGTCTTGGCGACTGAACGCCACGAGAGCCGCCGCATCGACAATCAGCTCCGCGGTCGCTCGGGCCGCCAGGGTGACCCTGGCCGTTCATCGTTTTTCCTGAGCCTAGAAGACGATCTGATGCGGATCTTTGGGTCTGAGCGTCTCGACAAAGTGCTCTCGACGCTCGGCATGAACGAGGGCGAGGCAATCAAACACCCGTGGGTCAACAAGTCGCTCGAGCGTGCCCAAGCCAAGGTTGAGGGTCGCAACTTTGACATCCGTAAGCAGCTTCTGAAGTTCGATGATGTTATGAACGACCAGCGTAAGGTGATCTTCGGGCAGCGCCGCGAAATCATGGAAGCCGACGAACTGGAAGAAATCGTTCAGGACATGCGCCACCAGGTGATCGACGATCTTGTCGATGTGCACATGCCGCCGAAGTCATATGCCGATCAGTGGAACATGGAAGGCCTGAAGGCCGACATGGAAGAGCAGCTTGGCGTCATCGCTCCGGTTGTAGAGTGGGGTGACGAGGAAGGCGTGGACGACGAGGAAATTCGTGAACGTCTGTACGCGGCGTCCGACGAATTTATGGCCGCGAAGTCCAGCCAATTTGGCGAAGAAAACATGCGGTCCATCGAGAAGCAGTTGTTGCTTCAGACAATGGACGCAAAATGGCGCGAACATCTGCTTACTCTCGAACACTTGCGCTCAGTGGTTGGTTTCCGGTCGTATGCGCAGCGCGATCCGCTGAACGAATACAAGACCGAGGCGTTCCAGTTGTTCGAAAGCTTGCTTGACGGACTGCGGGGCGAGGTCACTCAGAAGCTCGCCCAGATCCGCCCAATGACGGAAGAAGAACAGCAAGCCATGATGCAGCAAATGCTTGCTCAACAGCAAGCGTCGGCTGGTCAGGTCGCGCCTGCAGAGGAAGGCAATGGCGGGCTTCCAGAGCCAACCGAAGAGGCCATTGCGGCCGGGTTCGTCGCGGATGACCCATCGACTTGGGGAAATCCAGGTCGAAACGATCAATGCCCCTGCGGGTCTGGTAAGAAGTTCAAGCACTGCCACGGAGCGCTTTAAAGCGCTTCTCGCTGCCTGTGATTCAAACGCTTCAATTTGTTGGAAATTTTTTCCCGGCGCAATTCCGCACTGGGTAACTCGTCCAATTTTAAGTTACCTATTTTTTCAACGAAAGGCCGTCAGTAAGACGCGGCAGATGCGAATTGCATCGATAACGGAGGCAGGATTGGGCTTTAAAGACCCCGCTACACGACGGCGGATCATTCTGACTGTGTCGGTTCTGGCGCTGGCGTTCTCGGCCGGGCACATAATGCAGAACGTACTCGCCAAGGACGCCGACATCGCGGTACGCGGTCTCGCGCCGAACGCGAGCGAGGTGATGCAGCAGGGTGCCAATGGAAGAAGCCTGCCTGTCCCGCCAGCCGCGACGCTCGTCCCGTTTGAGCCGCCCGAGCCTGCGGCCCGCGATCGCATTACAGACGACCCACCGCTGCCCGAACTGCCGCTTGAGGATGCGTCGCTTACCCCCATGGAGCGTCCGTGCAGCAACGACGTGGATGCGATAGCCGGCGATCAAGGTTTCATCTGGATCGAGGTTGTGGCCCCGTGCCTGACAGAACAGTCGGTTCGTATCAGCCATGGAGAGTTGGAAGCCGACTGGCAGCTTGATGACAACGGTCGATTGTCGGTCGATCTTCCGGCGTTTTCGGATCAAGCTGTCGTCAACGTGTCGTTCGCAGATGGTGACACGCAGAGCTTGTATGTCGAGGTTCCCGAAGTTCGCGACCTATTCCGCGCCGCTTTGGTTTGGGAGGGTCAAAAGGTTCTAGCGCTTCATGCGATGGAGTTTGATGCGACTTATGGTGGTGATGGCCACGTTCATGCGTCACTGTCGGAAGATCGCGATGCGGTCGGGTCGTTCACTGTTCTCGGTGACGGGTCGGGTGCAATGGCAGAGGCTTACACGTTCCCTGCCGCCGATGCCCCGCGTAGCGGTGCGGTTCGCCTGAGCGTAGAAGCGGAAGTAACGTCGGAAACCTGCGCACGCTCGGTCAATGCGACGGCTGTGCAAACCGATCGCCTCGGTGGAGTTTTGTCTCAGCGTATTTCGCTGGCGATGCCGACATGTGAATTGCTGGGCGATATGATTGTGATCGACACTCTATACCGAGACCTAGAGATTGCTGCACGCTAAATATAACCCGCTGATCTAAAAGAAAATTCTTCCGATCTTCCGATGATGAGATGATCGTGAACCGTCAGGCCCAAAGCCTCGGCGGCGGATTGAATTTGCTGGGTCATGTCGATGTCGGACTGTGATGGCGTAGGATCGCCGGACGGATGGTTATGAACCACTATCAGCGCGGACGCATTCAGTTCGAGCGCGCGTTTAACAACCTCTCGCGGATAAACCGGCACATGGTCGACGGTCCCTTTGGCGAGCTCTTCATCTGCGATCAACACGTTCTTTCGATCCAGAAACAGGACACGAAATTGCTCGGTATCGCGGTGGGCCATGGCCGTGTGGCAGTAGTCCAGAAGTGCATCCCACGATGACACGATGGCGCGGTGCATGACTTGTGAGCGAGCCAATCGATGCGCCGCCGCCTCGACGATCTTGAGTTCGGTGACCACACTTTGCCCCACGCCAGAAACGTCCAACAATCGGTCGGGTTGCGCGGAAATGACTCCGTTGAAATCCCCAAACGCTTCCAGAAGGTGTCGTGCCAACGGTTTGACGTCTTGGCGGGGAATGGCGCGGAAAAGAACCAGTTCCAGAAGTTCGTAGTCCGGTACAGCAGCGGCACCTCCGGTCATGAATCGCGTTCTGAGGCGTTTACGATGATCGGCGAGGTACGAGGGTAGTTTGCGTGAGGGCTTTGCGTCAGGCACGCCAAACAAAGGCAACGGAGCCTCGTCGAAGGTGTTTGATCCCGTCATGGCCCAGAAGAAAGAGGGTCAGGGTGAAGATAACGTTAAATGCCAGTTGAAGAGCGAACGACTCGTCAGCTCTTCATGTCATCCCAAAATGACTTGACCTTGCGAAAAAAGCCGGAGGACTCCGGATTGTTCTCTTCAGACAACTCGTCGAACTCTTTGAGCAGTTCTTTCTGTCGAGCCGTCAAATTAACCGGTGTTTCGACGGCTAGTTCGATGAACATATCGCCCGGTGCTCCGCCACGAAGCGCTGGCATACCTTTCGAACGCAGACGCATTTGCCGCCCAGATTGGCTGCCGGCTGGCACTTTCACACGGCTGCGGCCACCGTCGATGGTGGGAACTTCGATATCACCGCCCATTGCTGCAGAAGCCATCGAAACCGGAACGCGGCAATACAAGTTTGAACCATCGCGCTGGAACAAGGCGTGCTCGGACACTTCGATGAATATGTAAAGATCGCCGGTAGGACCCCCGCGAAGTCCGGCTTCGCCTTCCCCTGCCAAACGAATACGCGTGCCAGTTTCAACACCGGCCGGGATGTTGACCGACAGTGACCGGTCTTTCTCAACTCGGCCTGCACCGCCACAGTTGGTGCAAGGGTTCTGGATGATTTGGCCCATACCGGAGCATGTTGGGCAGGTACGCTCGACAGTGAAAAAGCCCTGCTGGGCACGCACTTTGCCCATGCCGGAACATGTCGGGCAGGTTGTTGGCTCGGCACCGCCTTGGGCACCAGTTCCGTCGCACACGTCACAGCCCACGGCGCTTGGCACTTGAATGGTTTTCTGCAGGCCTTGAAACGCTTCTTCCAGAGAGATGCGCAAGTTGTAGCGTAGATCGGAGCCACGCACGGCTCGCTGTCCGCCACCGCCTCGACGGCCACCCATCATGTCGCCAAAAAGGTCGTCGAACACGTCTGAGAAAGCGGATGCAAAATCGCCCTGGCCGCCAAAGCCGCCACCCGGTCGCCCGCCGCCCATACCGCCTTCGAAGGCCGCATGACCAAAGCGATCGTAGGCTGCCTTCTTGTCGGCGTCCTTCAGAACCTCATAAGCCTCATTGGCTTCTTTGAATTGAGCTTCCGCGTCCGGATTATCGGAGTTCCGATCCGGGTGAAGCTCTTTCGCTTTCTTTCGATAGGCTTTCTTGATCTCGTCGGCGGCTGCACCTTTGGAGACCCCAAGCACCTCGTAGTAATCGCGCTTTGCCATCTGGTGTCGTCTCCTTGCGAACGCGTGGGCCGACCCGAGCTGGTCAGGTCGGCCCCTTTCGCGTTAGACGCGCTGCCCCTTAGGCACGCTTGTCGTCGTCGAGATCTTCGAAGTCAGCGTCGACGATATCGTCGTCTACGCCGCGCATTTCTTCTTCAGGATCGGCGTCGCCGTTTTCTTCCTGCTGCGCTTTGTAGATCGCTTCGCCGAGCTTCATCGCGGACTCGGTGACGTTCTGGATGCCGCCGCGGATCTTGCCAGCGTCTTCGGTCTCCATCTGCTCCTGCAGGTTAGAGATCGCAAGCTCGATGGCTTCGATCGTTGTCGGATCGACCTTGTCCTTGTGCTCTTCCATCGCCTTCTCGGTCGAGTGGATAAGGCTTTCGGCCGCGTTCTTGGCTTCGACGAGATCCTTGCGGTCCTTATCGGCCTCGGCATTTGCCTCGGCATCTTTGACCATCTGTTCGATCTCTTCATCCGACAGACCACCAGATGCCTGGATCGTGATGTTCTGCTCTTTGCCAGTACCTTTGTCCTTGGCGGATACAGAGACGATGCCGTTGGCGTCGATGTCGAAGGTCACCTCGATCTGCGGCATACCGCGCGGTGCTGGCGGGATGTCTTCAAGGTTGAACTGTCCGAGCATCTTGTTGTCGGAAGCCATCTCGCGTTCACCCTGGAACACGCGGATCGTCACGGCGTTCTGGTTGTCCTCGGCGGTCGAGAAGGTTTGCGACTTCTTCGTCGGGATGGTCGTGTTGCGGTCGATCAGGCGGGTGAAGACACCGCCGAGCGTCTCGATACCCAGTGACAACGGCGTGACGTCCAGAAGAACAACGTCTTTAACGTCGCCCTGCAGAACACCGGCCTGAATAGCGGCACCCATGGCAACCACTTCGTCGGGGTTCACACCCTTGTGCGGCTCTTTCCCGAAGAACTTGGATACTTCTTCGATGACCTTAGGCATACGGGTCATACCACCGACGAGG
>CAYPVG010000357.1:0-14342 GCA_964414085.1 uncultured Boseongicola sp.
GAGCTCCTGCGGCATCCGTATAAGTACCGGAACTTCCGCACCGACAAAGTCTTTCAGTGCAGCTTTAAGCGCCGCTTTCACTTCATTTTGAGATAACTCGGAGGAGAAGACGAGGTTTCCACTCTGAATGTAAGTCTTAACCGAACGAAACCCGCAGTCAGCGGCCAACTCCGCCAAGTCCCGCATTGCCAACTTGCCATATCCACCAACGTTCACCGCCCGCAGAAAGGCAACATAAACCGTCATCCGCAGGCGAGTGCGGTCGCGAAAGCATCTTGATCCGTTCGCGTCGTAAGCGTCTCTTCGGCAAATCCATTACCAGTCCAGCGCAGCGATACAATTTCAGACCAGTTCGCCGTCGCCAAAACCATCTCCGGGCCTTGCCCACAGTCACGGATTCCGCCCGAAATGAAGTCTTCTCCGATCCGATGGTTGGAATACCCCGCCAATCCAGCAATCTCGATCAGATCACCTTCGAGCCAGGACAATATGCGGATCGTCTTGGCCAGATGCGGACGGTCAACATAGGCGATATCCATCGTCCCATTTCCATCCAAATCAGCTGCCCCTATCGGAGCCAGCCAACGGTTACGCCGCCCGATGTAATCATGCGCCGCGATAAGGCCGCCTTTGCCGTAAACCGCTAACCTGGCCCCGAGATCCTGATGAGCTTCGACAACGACAACCTCCGGCCGTGCATCCCCGTCCAGATCAGCAAGCCGCGGCGCCAAATCTTCAAAAACTCGCTCTTTCGGCAAGACGAACCTAAGTCTTTGCCCCTCGGATGTCTCAACGACAAGACTTCCCCACTCAACTGCATCGCCCAAGACACCATGAGCATACCGCGTCGTCGGATCATCGTAGTAGGCGGAAGTGATGACCTCACCAGCGTTCGAGCAACCCGCCCAAACACTCAAGGCGGCCACCAAGCGCCACATCAGATTTGCTTTTCCGGCATCTGAACGACAAGGCCGTCCAGCTCTTCTGTGACTTTCAACTGACACGTCAGACGCGAACGATCCGCATCCGGCTCGTACGCAAAGTCGAGCATGTCTTCTTCCATGGCATCCTTTTCAGGAAGCTTGGCCACCCAGTCTGGATGCACGTAAACGTGGCATGTCGAACAGGCACAAGCGCCGCCACAATCGGCTTCGATGCCGGGAATGCCGTTGTCTCGGGCGCCTTCCATAACTGTCAGTCCATTGGGCACGTCGACCACATGTTCGGTGCCGCCGTGCTCGATGTAGGTAATCTTTGCCATAGTCATCCTCGTGAGTCGTCGTTTCCGTAACTAGCTGGCACGAAGGCGCTCTTCCAGTCTTTTTGCACACGGCTCACAAAGGCTTGCGATCTCTCCCAAATGTTCTATTTTTGTTCTCATGCCTAATCCAGCTCATATTTCCTGGCACCGGCCACCTGCATGCCTGCCACACGATCAACTCGATGCGCCACCCAACGGTGCCCGCATCGCCGTTGCAGGTCTGGTTCTGGTAAGGCAGCGTCCAGGTACAGCGAAGGGTGTGATCTTCATCACGCTCGAGGACGAAACCGGGCTTTCCAATGTGATTGTCTGGCGCAAAATGTACGAACGCTACAGACGTGCCGTCATCTCAGGCCGGGCATTAAAGGTCACGGGGCGCGTACAGCGCGAAGGCGGCGTCACCCACGTTATTGCCGAGCAGATCGAAGACATATCCTCAATGTTGGATGAACTGATCAAACCATCCAAAGTCCGCTGCGCCTACCAGCCCTAGGCATCCTCAGACTCATCGGCCTCAAAGTCGTAAAGATAAAGCGTCAAAGGACCGTCTGTCTTTTCGGCCCAAAGCATCGCATCACGTACAGAAATCCCGGTGCGCTCAGCATAATCAATCTCAATCCCCGCACCCGACTGTACTTGATCGGCATCCTGAGCTTCGTTGTTCTTAGTAGCGCTTTCCAACACCGCCATGACTTGCGCCCAGCGATACTCTTGTTCGCGCAAATCAATCACATTCACCAGCATACGCTGCCTCCCACAAACACTCGAAAAATCAAATTAGCTTATAAAAAAGCCGAAATACTTGCCTGAATTCGCAATAAGCTGCCCTGAAAGCCTTGATAAATCAACTACAGTAGGCGGATCAGCTCGCTTGAGCTTCCTCGCGTTGCCGCTGAACAATCTGCCGCTTCGAAATGAGAGACGCTGATATCACACCAATTGTGACGATCCCAATAATGATCGTCGACAGAGCGTTAATCTCCGGACTCACGCCCAAACGGACAGACGAAAAGATCTTGATCGGCAATGTGGTCGATGACGGACCAGCCGTAAACGACGCAATGACCAAGTCATCCAGCGATAACGTAAACGCCAACAGCCAACCTGAAATGACCGCTGGGGCGATAATAGGCAATGTCACCAAGCGAAACGCTTCCCAAGGCGACGCCCCAAGGTCCAGCGCCGCTTCTTCAAGAGATTCGTCAAAGCTTACCAACCGAGACGACACAACAACCGAAACGTAACACATTGCAAACGTGGTATGGGCCAGCACGATCGTCAGAACACCCCGATCCAGCCCAATTGCTATGAACAACAACAAAAGCGATAGACCCGTGATCACCTCAGGCATCACAAGCGGGGCGTATATCATGCCCGAAAACAGGGTGCGCCCCGCAAACCGCCCCTGCCGTACCAGCACATAAGCCGCCATAGTGCCCAGAACTGTCGCAATAGTGGACGAAAAGAACGCAACCTTGAGCGTTACCCATGCTGCATCGATCATTGCTTCATTCTGAAACAGTTCGCCATACCACTTGGTCGAAAATCCCGCCCAAACCGTCACAAGCTTTGACTCGTTGAAGCTGTAAATAACGAGGATCACCATCGGGATGTAGAGAAACGCAAATCCAAGTGTGAGCGATACGACATTGAAGGGTGACAGCCGGTTCATCCATCCGCCTCCTTCTGCTGGTTCCGCTGGAACAGCACGATCGGAATGATCAAGATGAAGAGCAGGATAATGGCCACCGCGCTCGCCACCGGCCAGTCGCGGTTATTAAAGAACTCTTCCCAGAGCACTTTGCCGATCATCAGCGTGTCCGAACCACCCAGCAACGACGGGATCACGAACTCGCCAAGCGTCGGAATAAATACGAGAAAACACCCTGCAATCACGCCCGGCCGCGCAAGTGGGAACGTCACCAGCCAGAACGCCTGCGTCCGTGTGCAACCAAGGTCTTCCGCCGCCTCTAGAAGCGACCCGTCCATCTTCTCCAGTGTCGCGTAAATCGGCAGGATCATGAACGGCAGATAGGTGTAAACGATCCCAATATAGACCGCTATGTTGGTATTCAGGATCGTGAGCGGTTCCGATATCACCCCAATCCACAACAAGAACTGGTTCAAAAAACCTTCGGTCGAAAGGATGCCAATCCACGCATAAACACGGATCAGAAAACTCGTCCAGAACGGCAGGATCACCAGCATCAACAGCATTGGCCGCCACTCTGGCGAGGTGCGCGCCATCGCATATGCGACGGGGAACCCTACCAACAACGTAAGGAACGTCGCCAAAACAGCAATCTGCAGAGACGACAAATAGGCTTTCCAGTACAGGTCATCGCTGGTCAGAAAGACAAAATTCTCGAAGTCGAGCGCCCGGAAGAACTCGACAAACCCGGCCCAGCCGTCAGACAGATCCAGCTTCGGCTCATAGGGCGGAATGGACAGAGCAAGATCAGAAAGGCTGATCTTGGCCACGATCCCAAAAGGGACAAGAAACAGCGCCAACAGCCAAATATACGGGATCAGAATAACAATCCGCCGCATCAGGCCAAACCTCTGAAAATTTGACTAAAATTGTCTTTCTTCTTGGTCAAGATATCCCGGGGAGTCGCGGCAAGGCCGCGACGGGGCAGAGCCCCATATGCACACCCCGAAATCACGTCGCCAACACCAGACCAGCCGTGTCCGACCAGGATAACCAAACCTCATCTTCCCAAGTAAAGTCGCGCCGTTCGATCCGGCTGCGATTACCGACCTCACATTTGATCACCGGCCCTTCCGGCAACTCGACATGATACGTCGACAAATTCCCAAGGTAACCGATATCTAGAATTTTGCCCTGAACTCGATTTGCGCGATCAGTGGGTTCGTCTGACGAAATTGCTATTTTCTCAGGTCGGATAGCAAATGTCGCCGAGCTTCCTTTCGCGAGCTGCCCATTCGATTGCCCTCGTAGCGGAGCCCGCCCCTCGGCCCAATCCAACTCAGCGTTCTCACCAAGGCCACCCACGCGTCCTTCGATCAGGTTCACGTCCCCGATGAAATCCGCCACGTAAACCGAATTCGGCTGCTCATAGATAACTTCGGGCGTCTCGACCTGCACTAACGCGCCGTGGTTCATCACGGCAACGCGGCTCGCAACGGTCATCGCCTCTTCCTGATCGTGCGTCACGATTACAAAGGTCGTGCCGGTCTTCTCCTGAATGTCCATCAACTCGAACTGCGTTTCCTGACGCAGCTTCTTGTCCAGAGCTCCGAGCGGTTCATCTAACAGCAGCAATTTCGGCGCTTTTGCCAGCGAGCGCGCCAAAGCCACCCGCTGCCGTTGCCCACCTGACACCTGATGCGGTTTTCGCTTCGCAAACTTCTGCAATTGAACCAGCCGCAACATCTCTTCGACACGCGCGGCCACTTGATCCGCCGGCATCTTATCCCTGCGAAGCCCAAAGGCGATATTGTCCCAGATGTTCAGATGTGGAAACAGCGCGTAGGACTGGAACATCATGTTCACCGCGCGCTTGTTCGGCGGCACATTGGACATGTCAGTACCGTCAATCGTGATCCGACCCTCAGTCGGCGTCTCGAAACCGGCTAGCATCCGCATCAAAGTCGTCTTGCCGCAGCCGGAGGGGCCCAATAGCGCAAAGAACTCTTTGGCGTAGATATTCAGTGAAATTCCATCAATCGCAGTGAAGTCGCCAAACCGCTTCGTCACGTTCTCAATGCGGATCAGCGGGGTCTCACTCTCATCTTCCCAAGGCGCATTGGTATCATTCGCATTCGCCGCTGCCATAAGGATCCCCAACCCTCTAAAGAGAAGCGCCCGGGAGCGTCTTTGTCCCCGGGCGCCCGTTCATGTCGACCTTAAGTGCCGGACTTCACTTTGGTCCAGAGCCTTGTGACCGTCCGCTGTACGCGAGGTGGGTAAGGCGTCGTCGTGTAGAGGTTCTCAAGCGTCGCTTCATCCGGGTAAATCGCCGGATCGCCGATCACGTCTTCCTCAAGAAGCGGTTTCGAGGCTTCATTGCCATTCGCATAATAAACATAGTTCGACGCATCGGCCATGTTCTGCGCGTCCATGATGAAGTTCAGGAACACATGTGCCGCTTCAGGGTTCGGCGCGTCCGCTGGGATGGCCATTTGGTCAAACCACATCAATGCACCTTCGCTTGGCGCGTTGTACGCAATCTCCACACCGTTATCTGCTTCCCAGGCACGGTCGCGCGCTTGGAGGACGTCACCGGACCAACCGATGGCCACGCAGATGTCACCGTTTGCCAACGCGTTGATATATTCCGACGAGTGGAACTTCTGGATGTAAGGACGAACCGCTGCCAACAGTGGCTCTGCCTTTGCGATCACGTCCGGATCGTGGCTATCTGGATCTTCGCCTAGGTACGCCAGCGCTGCTGGAATGATCTCTGAAGGAGCGTCAAGAAAGTGCACGCCGCAGCTCGCCAGTTTCTCCATGTTCTCAGGCTTGAAGACCAGATCAAGCGAACCGATAGGGGCATCGTCTCCCAGAAGTTCGGTTACCGCGCCAACGTTTACCCCAAGACCTGTCGTGCCCCACATGTAGTTGATTGAGTACGCGTTGTCCGGGTCGTACTTCTCCGTGCGATCCTTAATCACATCCCAAAGGTTGCCAGAGTTCGGCAATTTGTCGAAATCCAGCGACTGGAACGCACCTGCCTGAATCTGGCGTTGAAGGAAGGTACCTGACGGCACCACGACATCGTAGCCGGAACCGCCCGCGAGCATCTTCGTCTCCAGAACTTCGTTGGAGTCGAAAACGTCGTAGATCAGTTCAATGCCGGTCTCAGCTTCAAACTTCTCCAGCAGGGCTTCGTCGATGTAGTCCGACCAATTATAGACCCGCACTTCTTCTGCCAACGCCGATGTCGCACCAAGCGCAACCACCGCCGTCATTGTGGCGAATTTGATTTTCATATTACTCTCCCATTGGTATTTGCGGACATATTTGATCAAATGTGCCCACGAGTACAAGATAATTTACAAAGTGCTCTTCGCTGCGGCTTCACCGTCAACCGATATTGCCAGGACCATGGATATGGACAAAAGCATCACGAAACGCCCCGAACACCAAGCGATCTACCACCAGATTCGCGACCTGATTTTGTTCGGAATCCTTGTTCCAGGGCAAGCCGTCACGATCCAAGGTCTCGTCGATTTGATCGGTGCTGGCATGACACCGGTACGCGAAGCGATCCGCCGCCTAACCGCCGAAGGAGCTTTGGAAATTGGTGGAAATCGTCGCGTCACCGTTCCTGAGATGACTATGACACGCCTTGATGAAATCAGCTTTGCGCGGCTCTCTATCGAACCGCGTCTTGCAGAATTGGCTGCGCGGCGCATGTCAGACAGGTGCCTCAGCGAGCTCACAGAGTTGGACAAAGAAATCGACGGGGCCATCAGTTCCGGCAACGTTGAGCGATATTTGGAATTCAATTACCGCTTTCATTTCAGGCTATATGAACAGGCCGGTGCTCCCGTTTTAAGCAGGCTGTCACAGTCACTATGGCTTCAAAGCGGTCCAGCACTGCGAATCGTTTGCGGTAGATTCGGCACCTCTAACCTCCCAGATAAGCATGACGAAGCTCTCAAAGCCCTGCGGGAAGGCAACACAACAGGAGCGGCCAACGCGATCCGGGACGACATTCAGCAAGGCCTTGGACAAGTTCGCTTAACACTTTCCGTCTGACGGCATTGTGAGTCGGATTGACCCGGCCTCATAATTTGATCATATTTTCCCGCAAACGCTTTTCGTCTTGGAGTTGACCAATGTCCGTGATCACCAACCACCTACCAACCGCTAAACTTCAGGCGCTCGACGCCATTCATCACATGCACCCTTTCTCTGCTCAGGGCGAGTTCAGCAAAGCCGGTGCGCGGGTCATCAAAAGCGGTGATGGCGTTTGGTTAACGGACAGCGAAGGTGAGAAAATCCTAGATGCCATGGCCGGGCTTTGGTGCGTGAACATCGGCTACGGCCGAGACGAATTGGCTGAAGTGGCCGCTCGGCAAATGCGTGAACTTCCCTATTACAACACATTCTTCAAAACGACCCATGTGCCTGCCATCGCACTTGCCGCAAAACTCGCAGAACTGGCGCCGGGAGATCTAAATCACGTCTTCTTCGCCAGCGGTGGCTCCGATGCGAACGACACCAATATCCGCGTGGTCCGCCGCTATTGGGAGTTGAAGGGCAAACCGGAAAAAACCATCATCATCAGCCGCAAAAACGCTTACCACGGATCATCAATGGGCAGCGCATCGCTCGGCGGTATGGCGGCCATGCATGCGCAAGGCGGCCTCCCCATCCCAGACATTCACCACATCAACCAACCCAACTGGTGGGCCGAAGGCGGCGATACATCACCTGAGGAATTTGGCCTCGCCCGTGCACGGGAACTGGAGCAAGCCATTGATAAACTCGGTGAAAACCGTGTCGCTGCCTTTATCGCTGAACCCATCCAAGGCGCTGGCGGCGTCATCGTCCCTCCTGAAACTTACTGGCCCGAAATCAAACGTATCTGCCAGGAACGTGACATCCTCTTCATTGCAGATGAAGTTATCTGCGGCTTCGGCCGTACGGGTAATTGGTTCGGAAGCCAAACCGTCGACGTTCAGCCCGACATGATGACTATCGCTAAAGGTCTCTCGTCCGGCTATCAGCCTATCGGCGGCTCGATCCTCTCTGATGACATCGCGGAAACCATCGGCAAAGACGAATTTAACCACGGCTACACCTACTCCGGACACCCCGTCGCCTGCGCTGTTGCACTCGAAAACCTGCGCATCATCGAGGAAGAAAACCTCATCGATCACGTCCGCGACACAGCCGCGCCCTATATGAAAGAAGTCTGGGAACAAATGGCCGATCATCCGCTTGTAGGCGAAGCCAAGATCGTCGGGCTCATGGGCTCAATTGCGTTGACACCAGATAAGGTAAGCCGCGCTGCTTTCGCGGGAGGCCCAGGCACAGCCGGCCTCATCTGTCGCGAACGTTGTTTTGCGAACAACCTTGTCATGCGCCATGTAGGCGACCGCATGATCATATGCCCGCCGCTTCCAATCACGACGGCCGAAATCGACATTTTCCAGGAACGCGCACACCGCGCATTGGACGAGACATACGCTCGCCTCAAAGACGAAGGGCTCCTCGTCGCGGCGAACTAAGTTGCGGGCGGGCTCTTGATCACAAGGGCCTGCCCCGCCACGACCAGAACCACCTCGTCTGCCAAGGCACCAATAGTCTGATTAACAACCCCTGCCGCGTCCTGAAACTGCCGCGCCAAGGCGTTGTCGGGCACTATGCCCGACCCAACCTCATTCGTCACAAGAACAACATCAGAAGTTTGCTTCGTAAGCGTGACCTTCAACGCATCAAGCGCCGCGCGCCAATCACCATCTTCTGCCAACATCTCATTGGAAAGCCAAAGGGTTAGGCAGTCTACCAACCGAGGCCCGCCCCCGTCTGTTTCTTCGAGGGCTCGCGTCAAATCACGCGGCTCTTCGACGGTGTGCCACCCATCTCCGCGCTGCTCCAAATGGTTCGCAATGCGTTGCTCCATCTCCATGTCAAACGCCTGAGCAGTCGCGATGTAACAAGGCGTGCTACCAAGACCCAAAACGCACTTCTCAGCCCAGGCCGATTTGCCGGACTTCGCTCCGCCGGTCACCAATGTGATCTTGCCCATAGCACGCACTCCTGCTTCAGACATGTTGCATAACCCCGGCCTCGGTGCCATTCAATCGAAAGGGTTAGGGCATGGGGGCATGGAATGTCGGCAGCCGCAATGGTCGTGGCCATCGCCACAGAAGGTGCCTTCGGGTGGCCTGACCGGTTGTTCCGTGCCATTGGTCATCCGGTCACCTGGATGGGAAAACTCATTTCCAACCTAGACCGACGATTCAACCTTCCTGAGGACGCCCCTGAAGAGCGTCGCTTCTGGGGACGTATCGCCGTCATGATCCTGCTCGCAAGCACGCTCGTCCCGACCATTTTCGCTACAATTCTATTGCCCGACGGGCTTCTGGGTTTATTTCTCACCGGCTTACTGGCCGCCCCACTCGTCGCACCGCGCAGCATGTACACACACGTTGCCGATGTCGCGAAGCCATTGAAAAATAGGGATATCCCTGCGGCGCGTACGGCTGTCGCCAAAATCGTCGGCCGCAATCCAAACAACCTCGACAAACCAGCCATCACCCGCGCCGCCATCGAAAGCTTGGCAGAGAACACCTCGGACGGCATCGTCGCGCCAGTCTTTTGGGGCGCACTTTTCGGCCTGCCTGGCATCGCAGCTTATAAGGCGGTCAACACTGCCGACAGCATGATCGGCCATAAATCCGATAAGCACCTCGACTTCGGGCGCGCGGCGGCTCGACTCGATGATGTGATGAATTGGCTCCCCGCGCGCCTGACGGCTCTTGGCATCTGTTTTGTGCAGCCCAATGTCCTGCGCGCGATCAAGATCACTTTTCGTGACGCTTCCGAGCATCGCTCGCCAAACGCTGGATGGCCCGAGGCCGCAATGGCCGGCGCCCTCGGCGTCAGACTATCCGGCCCCCGACAATACGCCGAGGGTCCAAGCAACGATCCTTTCTTGAACGACGGCGCACCCGATCCAACACCAGACAACTTGGGCGATGCATTGACCCTCTTCCTTCGGGTTATGGCATTGCTGATCTTCGTCCTCGTTGTACTCGCGATCCTATGACCCAGGAGCGTGACCACGGCGGTGATCTTGCACAGGCAATCGCCGAGTACGGGGGGCGTCCTGAAGACTGGCTCGACCTGTCCACAGGCATCAATCGCGCGCCCTATCCCGTCGGCAAAATCAAAGACATATCTTGGCGAAGCCTCCCGGGAAGCGCCGAGCGAACTGCGCTGATCCAGGCCGCCCAAGCCGCCTACCAGACAAACTGGCCGCTCCTTCCGCTGGCCGGAGCTCAGGCCGCCATTCAGCTCATCCCACAGTGCCTGCCAATTGGTCAGGCTCGCATCTTGGGCCCAACGTACAACGAATTCGCAGGCGCTCTCACGACCTTTGGATGGGACGTAGAGACGGTGGACTCTATAGACGCAATGGAAGGCGCTGACTTGGCCATCATCGTCAATCCAAACAATCCAACCGGCGAAAGTTTCAAACCTGAACAGCTCATCGAGCTGGCCAACAGCGTCGGCACCCTCCTCATAGACGAAAGCTTCGCCGACGCGACGCCCGAGATCTCAGTTCTTAAAGCGGAACCACAGAAAAACGTCCTCGTCCTAAGATCGTTCGGCAAGTTCTTTGGCCTCGCGGGTGTTCGGCTCGGGTTTCTGGCTGGTCAAACTGAAACTTTGGAAAAGGCCGCCGTCACTGCTGGCCCTTGGGCCGTCTCGGGTCCTGCGCTTGAAATAGGGACGAAAGCGCTTGCGGACCTTGATTGGCAAAACGCTACGCGCCTCCGGCTCGCCGAAGACAGAAAGAGACTTGAAACCATCCTCATTTCAACAGGTTGGACAACAATAGGCAGCACGCACCTCTTCGCACTACTCGAAACACCAGACGCGATCGAGGCCCAACGCCAATTGGCTCAAGCCCATATCTGGAGCCGCATTTTCCCCTACTCTGGAACCTGGCTCCGCCTCGGTTTTCCGGGAACAGAAATGGAGTGGCAGCGTCTGGTGAACGCGATCAATTAAACAGACGCCGCAGAGGCGAACAATGAGTCTATATTGACGTGCTCTTCTAAGTGTGCAGCCAAGTCATCCAACACCCGATCGACATCACCACCATAGCTGGTGCCCGCTGTCGCAACCCCGCGAGCCCCCAGCCAAGACGCCCGAAACGCGTCGTCCACAAACAAACCATGAAGATAGGTGCCTGCGATGCGCCCATTTGCCGAAACAGCCCCATCGGGAACACCCTCTATCGTCGAAAAGGACCGATCGCAGTCAACACCCGCCGTCCGCCCTATGTGAATCTCATAACCAGAGAAGCTTGCACCGCTCGTTGTGTGCACGGCTTCAACGCGCGTCAAACTCTTTTCTGGTGTCATCACGGTCTCAACGTCCAAAAGCCCCAACCCATCGACGGAACCCGGCGCGCCATCCAGTCCTTCGGGATCATGAAGCTTGCGACCAAGCATCTGGTATCCACCACAAATCCCGAGCACATGCCCTCCGCGACGGATATGCGCGAACAAGTCAACGTCCCACCCTTCTGCCCGCAAAAACGCCAGATCGCCAATTGTCGATTTCGTGCCGGGCAGAATGACAAGGTCTGCGTCCCCAGGTATCGCCTGGCCCGGCGGCACCATCGTCAACCGAACATCCGGTTCAATCTTCAGGGGGTCCAGATCGTCAAAGTTCGCAATACGGCTCAACATCGGACAGGCGATATGAAAAGCACCCGAACTCTGTCCACCACCAAGATCAACGGCATCCTCGGCCGGCAGTCGCGAAATATCATTGAACCACGGGATCACACCAAACCCTGGCCAGCCAGTCCGCTCGGAAATGTCTAGATAGCCGTCATCAAACAGCCGCACATCGCCGCGAAATTTATTAATCACAAACCCACGGATCATTGCCCGATCCCGAGCCTCCAACACGGCATCGGTTCCAACGATCTGAGCGATCACTCCGCCCCGATCAATGTCACCAATCAAGACAACCGGCACTCCGGCCTCGCGCGCAAAACCCATGTTCGCAATATCGCCTTTGCGCAGATTTACCTCTGCAGGGCTCCCAGCGCCCTCGACCAATACGAGGTCGGCGCCTTCCCCGACGCGCACAAAACTGTCCATCACAGCCGTCAATAGGTCCCGCTTGGCTTCACCAAAAGCGCGCGCTTTCAAAGCACCGGCCACACGCCCCTGAACGACAACCTGAGATCCAGTGTCCGTCTCTGGCTTCAGCAGAACCGGGTTCATATGCACCGACAATGGCTCCCGACACGCCATCGCCTGAAGCGCCTGCGCTCGCCCAATTTCTCCGCCATCCTCAGTGACAGCTGCATTGTTCGACATATTCTGCGGTTTAAACGGGCGAACCTTTAGCCCGCGATTGGCGGCCACCCGACAAAGCCCGGCTACAATCACCGATTTCCCGACATTCGAGCCGGTTCCCTGAAGCATCAGGGCACGCGTCATGGCTGTTAAAACTCCACGCCCGGCTGCGCGACCACGCCTTGCGTCCGAAACGGGTGCTTCACCTCTTTAACATCGGTCACCAGATCAGCTACATCGAGCAGTTCGTCCTTCGCGTTGCGTCCAGTCAAAACCACGTGGGTCATCTCAGGCTTCTCGTTCACCAGAAAATCCGCAACATCCTCGACATCCAGATAGTCATACCGCAGCGCAATGTTGATCTCGTCGAGCAAGATCATCTTGTTGTGCTCATCCCGGATCAGCTCCTTGGCTTTCTCCCAGGCGGCCTCAGCCATCATGATATCGCGTTCCCGGTCCTGCGTTTCCCATGTGAACCCTTCGCCCATGACGTGCACCGGGCATTCCTCGGCAAACTTCTCTTTCAACAGATCGCGTTCAGCCGACTTCATCGACCCCTTGATGAACTGAACTACTGCACACGGCATTCCGTGCCCGATGCATCTAAAGATCATCCCGAATCCAGACGAAGATTTGCCCTTCCCATTGCCCGTCAGAACAATCACCAAGCCCTTTTCAACGGTCTTGGTTTCCATAATTCGGTCCCGCGCCGCCTTGATCTTCTGCATGCGAAGCTTGTGTCGCGCGTTAATGTCGGTTTCGTCTGTCATTCGGACGTCCTTTGGTTGCAGCATCTCAGGCAAGTTCGTAATCAGTCAAAGCTCGACTGAGGGAAACGCCGTGAAAGACCAAACGACATTCGCCGCCAATCTTCAACGCAAGATTGACATGAAAACCAAGCCCTTGGGGGCGCTTGGGCGAATTGAAGAAGTCGCGGCACAAATCGCAGCCATCCAACACTCCCTCAATCCAAGAATGGATAGCTGCCAACTGACGATCTTCGCGGGCGACCACGGCATAGCTTCGGCGGGAGTCTCGGCCTTTCCCCAAGAAGTCACCCGCCAAATGGTCCTAAACTTTCTAACCCAAGGAGCAGCCGCCAACGTCTTTGCAAAAAGCGTTGGAGCCTCCCTGCGAGTGGTTGATGCAGGCGTTGCAGGCGAACCATTCAATGAACCTAATCTCATCGACGCGCGCGTTGGCGCAGGAACAGCCAATTTCCTCCTAGAATCCGCCATGTCGGAAGATCAGTTGACCGAAGCACTTGCAAAGGGTGAAGCTCTTGGCGGGGACGGCAATTGGGATGCAGTCGCTTTCGGCGAAATGGGCATCGCCAATACGTCCGCTGCTTCCATGATCGCACACAAAATCACGGGTGTTGGCCTGGATCTGCTGACTGGACGCGGTACGGGGCTCGATGACGCGGGCCTCTCTGCAAAGGAGCAGACTCTTCTCCAGGCTGCCGCCCGTACCGGCTCTTTAGGCGCCCGCGAAACGCTTCGGGAATATGGCGGGTTCGAGATAGCAATGATGACTGGCGCCATGATCGGGGCCGCCAAAGCAGGTCGCGTCGTTATCGTAGATGGTTTCATTGCCACATCCGCGGCACTTGTCGCCGCAGAACTTGAACCCTCGACACGTAAAGCCATGATTTTCGCCCATAAAAGCGAAGAACAGGGTCATATCGCCATGCTCGCCGCCCTCGAAGCGGCCCCACTTCTCGATCTGAATCTGCGGCTTGGCGAAGGTACCGGTGCCCTCTTGGCATGGCCGCTCCTACAGGCTGCTGCCGCAATGCTGAATGACATGGCCAGCTTCGAAGACGCTGGCGTCTCAGGTCCGGCATGAACGAAACGCGGTCGGAAATCATCCTTGCAGCTGGGTTCCTGACCCGCCTCCGTCTTCCTACCGTTGAATACTCTGACGAGACCATGGCCCGCGCCACGAGGTGGTACGCCCTGGTCGGTCTCGTGATCGGCCTAGCCCTCGCGGCCCTCTTCTGGGCGCTCGCGACCATCCTGCCCCAAGTCCTCGCGGCTTTAATGACCCTCGCAGC
>CAYPVG010000358.1:0-4446 GCA_964414085.1 uncultured Boseongicola sp.
GGACATTATGATCGTGCGAGAACTGACGTCCGGCGTTTACTTTGGCGAGCCTCGCGGCATCCACAAGGAAGGCAACGAACGCGTCGGTGTTAACACCCAACGCTATACAGAAAGCGAAATCGCACGTGTCGCTCGCTCGGCGTTCGAACTCGCCCGCAAGCGCGGCAACAAAGTTTGCTCCATGGAGAAAGCCAACGTCATGGAATCCGGTGTGCTCTGGCGCGATGTTGTCACCGAAATCCACGCGGCTGAATACTCCGACGTCGAACTCAGCCACATGTACGCCGACGCCGGCGCAATGCAGCTAACTCGCTGGCCAAAGCAGTTTGATGTGATCGTCACCGATAACCTCTTCGGTGACCTTCTGTCCGACCTTGCCGCGATGCTGACGGGCTCGCTCGGTATGCTACCGTCTGCATCGCTCGGTGCGCCTATGGCGAACGGTCGACCAAAAGCGCTTTACGAACCGGTGCACGGTTCAGCCCCTGATATTGCCGGACAAGGCAAAGCCAATCCGATCGCCTGTATCCTCAGCTTCGCGATGGCTCTGCGCTACTCCTTTGATAAAGGCGATGAGGCCACACGCCTGGAAGAAGCGGTGAATGCCGTTCTCGCTGACGGCCTGAGAACCGCCGACCTGATCGGTGAGGAAGGCCGCGCGCCAGTGTCGACATCGGAAATGGGCGACGCAATCATCGCAAAGTTGGACGCAAGTCTTTAAGAAAATTGTGCCGTCGTTTGCTACTGGCAATTCGGCGGCACAGCCCAATTCTTCTTTACAGAACCCACCTAAAGTTTGGTCCCGTCAACGCGACCAGCTTCAAGCTGACGTTGCCTAATGCGATGACATCGCCATCACGTATCTGGGCCATTCCGGTCTTGACCAGACCATTCAAGCGGAAATCTTTGGCTTTGATGTAAAAGCGGCCGCTGGCTACCTCAAAAGCAATGGCCGCATGACGCTGTTCCGCAATGCCCGAATTTTCAAAACCCAGCCCGATCGTCTGACCTTCAGCAGCGCCTATTTCGCTGACACCATTTTCAAGAACAAACCATTCGCCCTCGCCGGGGCCTTCGACGATAACCAGCCATCCTGCGGGGCGCGGTGCACGCGCAGCTGCTGGCGCATTGGGGGCGCCATCAAACACTCCCTCTGGCACCGGGTCGTTCATCGGTGTCGGTTGCGTGCCGCGAGACACTTGTCTCGGCGTGCGCAAAGATGCACCAGGCCGGGTCACGGGCTTTGGTTTTCCAGAGGCGGCTGACGGCGTTGGCTCTGCTGCAGAAGCCGCAACAACCGGAGTCTCAGCCACTGGCTGTGCCTTCGGTTCTTCCTTCTCAGGTACGGAATCCATCCACGACGTGTCGGTCGGATTAAGGTCGTCATTTCCGTTGGGATACAAAACCTCATCAGGTACCGACTGGTGAATAATCGCCTTGTCCTTCTTTCGCGATCCCGCGCCTGAAGACCCTCTTCCCATCAGTTTTCTAAGCAATGTACCTGCTCCAGCTGTTCAAAATCGTGCTTTGGAGCCTTCATCCCCGACAAATCTGACTAGAAAAGGGCACCTCTGTGCCGTGGAACATCAGTGCTCTGAAAGTGGTGTTTTTTCGTTACAAGCAGCATGAGAAGCCGCCGCCGCGCCCAAAATTCGCAAAAAAAATCGGCCCTGCGTCCGACCCCCCTTGATTTCCGGCCCAGATCGGCGCCTCTGTGCGCCCAATAGACCTGATTGGACGACCCAATGTCCCCGAACACCAAAGGCGTCGCTTTCGCGCTAGCCGCATTTGCGGTCTTTGCGACTCATGACGCGATAATCAAGACCCTGGGCGGCATTTACGCACCGTTCCAAATCCTGTTCTTCAGCGTGCTGATGAGCTTTCCGCTCGCCACTTTGATGCTCATGACGGACAAATCGCCGGGGACGCTCCGTCCTGTCCACCCCGGCTGGGTCGCCATCCGAACAGTCGGCGCCATGGTGACGGGTGTCTCAGCATTCTATGCATTCTCTGTGCTGCCGCTTGCGCAAGTTTATGCCTTCATCTTTGCAGCGCCGCTGATCATCACGGTGCTCTCGATTCCGATCCTTGGTGAAAGGGTCGGCGCGCACCGTTGGGCGGCGGTCCTTCTGGGACTTATCGGTGTTATTGTCGTCCTGCGCCCCGGTACAGAAGCCCTGACGCTCGGTCATTTCGCTGGTCTCACAGCAGCGACCGGCAGCGCGGTCGTCTCAGTCGTCACGCGAAAAATTGGGGCCGAAGAACGATCCGCCGTCATCATGCTTTATCCAATGATGGCCAACGTTGTGGCGATGGGTTTGATCATGCCCTTTGTCTACGTGCCTATGCCAATCGAACATCTGGGAATGCTGGCTGTGGTCTCGCTGTTCGGCTTCACGGGCGGCTTGTGCCTCGTGTCAGCCTATCGCAACGGTGACGCCGCAATTGTCGCGCCTATGCAGTACTCTCAGATCATCTGGGGCGCGGCATTCGGAGCCATGTTCTTTGCCGAAGTTCCTGACCGTTACACTTGGATTGGCGCAGGTATCATAGTGCTCTCAGGCGTCTACGTTGTAATCCGCGAAAGCTTCGGAGGCCGCTCGATCCAAACCCCAGTCCTCAGAACCAGAAACCGGGCCGCCACGCCCGGTGCTCCCCGCATCAGCGCCATGCTCCGCGCGCGCGCAGACAGGGTGCTGCCGGGTTATGAGGCGCTTGCAAAAGAAAAAGAGCCGAAGTAATTCCCCCGCACGGTCGGAGTGTAGCTCAGCCTGGTAGAGCACTGTCTTCGGGAGGCAGGGGTCGGAGGTTCGAATCCTCTCACTCCGACCAATGAAATCAATGCCTTAGCCGCAATACGCAAGCAGTCTTCTGTGCAGATTCCACATGGAAACGTTGCGGAAGAGGCAGCGCTTGGGCAGATTTCGGGGCTTTGATGCTGCAACTATCAATATGTGGGTGGCCAGCCTCCTGCCTCAATCGACATCGAGGTTGGGGGAATGGGAAGAACTCTCACAACATATGAGCCGGTTTCCAGCGGAAGAGAGACCGCTCGTGCTCCGACACTGAGTGCTGAAGCCATCGGGTGAAAACCTTGAGAGCCGGGCGTGTCGGCCCCGGCAAGGTCACCAGATAATACCCAATGTCGGGAATGGGATCGTCGAAGAGCGCAATGAGTTTGCCCGACTTCAGTTCGTCGGCAATGAATGCAGGCACCGTCGCGCCAATTCCGTCACCGTTGCGAATGCCGTCCAGCAGCATGTTGCCGGGCATCCGGACAACTTTGCGCTCTGCCTGTATGGGGATGTCTACTTTCTCCAGCCAAAGATCGAATTCGACGGATGCGTGTTCCTGCAACAGCGGGAAGTCCAGAAGCTGCATTGGGTCCGTGATTTCCTGATTGCCGATCAAATCGCGTGATGCGACGACAGTCAGGCACCCCGGCAACAGAAATTCGGCGTCAAGCCCGGACCATTGCCCGGTGCCGTACCGGATGGCCATATCGACACCGCCGGGTTTCAGATCGACGGCTTCGATCGTCGAGTCGAGGTTGAGTTCGATTGAGGGGTGGGCTTCGATGAAGGCGGAAAGCCGGGGCATCAAAAAGGCGCTGGCAAACATCGGCGTTACGGAAACCAGCAGGGGCCGGGTGGCCTCGGCGGCTGACAAGCCTTCCGTCAAGTTGGCCATGGACGCAAAGGCCTCGAGCAGACCTTTTGACAGGTATTCTCCTTGTGGTGTCAAGGTGATGCCATGCTGGGTGCGTGTCACAAGGCGCGTTCCCAGATCGCGTTCAAGCGCCTTGATCTGCTGGCCGACGGCAGAATGCGTGACGTTGAGTGCCCTTGCAGCTTTCGTCAGGTTTCGATGCTCAGCGGCGGCTGAGAAAGCGCGCAAGGATGTGAGGGATGGTAGCTCGCTCCAATTCATATGGTAGATTTTCTACCAACCAAGAAAAAATTACAACTGGCATTCCTGCACCCATTTGCCAATTTCAGGGTCAACGCGGAAATTTGTTTGGGAGTGCACGGTCATGACAAAAATATCAGTTCTGGGTCTCGGGTCCATGGGGTCGGCTTTGGCACATTGCCTTGTCAAAAATGGGCATGACGTAAGCGTCTGGAACCGGTCGCCGGAAAAAGCAGATGCGCTGGGGCATGCCGGGGCAATGGTTTGTGCGTCGGCGGATGAAGCCGTCGCCGCGAGCGAATTCGTGATCACCTGTATCAAGAGCCATCGGGACACTGATGCGTTGGTTGGTAGCTTGGAAACTCCGCTCACAGGAAAGACTTTTTGCGATATGAGCACCGGCGACACTGAAGACGCCGAACGGCTGGTGTCGCAACTGACGGAACGCGGCGCAGATTGCATGCTGGGTATGATCAATGCCTACCCATCGGGCGTAGGAGGTGCGGATACCACCATTCTGGCCGTCGGGCATCCATC
>CAYPVG010000359.1:0-9882 GCA_964414085.1 uncultured Boseongicola sp.
CCTACAACGAAGAACACGGCATCACGCCGGAGACCGTGAAGAAAAACGTCGAGGACGTGCTCGCCGGCCTCTACAAAGGCGACACAGACCAAAGCCGCGTCACTGCCAAGGTCGACAAACCCAGGGTTGGCGCGAATTTGCAGGCGCACCTGGACAGCCTCCGCGACCAAATGCGCAAAGCCGCCGAGAATTTGGAGTTCGAAGAAGCCGCAAGGCTCCGCGACGAGGTCAAACGGCTGGAGACTGTCGATCTGGTGGTGTCAGACGATCCCTTGGCGCGGCAGAGCGCCGTCGATCAGGCCGTGCGTGAGAGCGAGAAGGCCAAAGGCCGGAGCACGGCTGGCCGGGCTGGTCAGAGAGGCGGCAATAATAAACGGAAGAGATAGTTGAACCGCGGAAGCTCGCCTGATAGTTGTCTGGCATGAGTTTCTGGGAGAAAATCGCAAGAGCAGTGGAGGTATCCGCGCATCTTGCAGCAGTAGTTGGCATTATTTTCCTTGTTCTCCAGATTAACCAAGCTAACCGAGCAATCGACGAGACGCGAGTTCAGATTGCTTTGAGCAAAGACGTTGCCAAACTTGCCGTTCTTGGCGAAATCCGAAGATCTTTGGATGAAATCGGTACGACGACGAGTTCGCCAGCTTTCAAAGCCTTGAGAAGCATGAACCAGCGTCAGTGTGGTGATTACAGCGCGCTCTTATTCGATACACCCGACTCAGTCGCGACCGACGTCGAAGAGGTATTCAGGCATTACGAGTACATATTCGAGGCTCATAAAGCAGACCTGTACGATGAAAGGGAGTGGAATCGCATTTGTAGAACAAATCTCCCAAAATTCTTAGATTCCTGCGGGGTGGAACACCTTTGGATAGAGAACATCGAACCCGTCTCATCCATCGACTTTCAAAAAGAGGTCAAAAAATGCGTAGCTTTGTAGAAGCCCTTTTTAATCCAAGATCGAAAACTGCATTATGCGCTTTTGCGCTGCTCGTCACACTCGCACACCCCGCAAATGCTTTTGGCTCGATCCCTTGGAAAGGCGATGGCGCCGACAACTCAACAATCCAACAAGCTGGCGAAGAGATAATTGCAGCAATCTGCACATTAAGGGGGCTCACCCTCGCTTTAAACTCCGGGCAGATTTCTTCAGAAGAAGCAAACTCGCGACTAAACTCAGCGAGGCTGCAGTATGGGTCCGCACTTGATAGCATTGCGACGGCCCTTGAGCTTTACAACGGCGAGCAAACTATTTTTGGCGACGACAGTCTTGGAGAGATATTGGAAGGCGCATGGAGCGAGTTCATCGAACTGTCTGATGCGGAAAACCGCGAGCAAGTCAGTACTCTGAAAGAGCTGTATGAATTGATGAATGAAGCGCTGAACGAGCGGTGGCAAGAAATTCAGGAAGTCGAGTACTTACCAATCGGTTCCACTGAGGCTTGGGTATCAAACGTTGGTAGCACTGTTTTATTAGATCGCGTGAGTTCCGATAGTTCTCGCTTAGTTTTTTCCGTCACAGTAATCGAAATGCCGATCGCGCGAGAATTCGGGCTCCAATAAGCAGAATTTCTTATGCGCACATCCCCACCTCTGAGGTCGTCCTTACATCTCTCTTAAAATCTGAGAGCCATCGAACCAACCGCCGCCCACTCACTCCAACGGCGGCCCAACAAACTCCTGCCCGTGCTTCATCGCAACATCTGCCATCTGCTCCACACTCGGCTGCTCGCCGCCTGACAAGGCAAACAACTCCCGCACCATCTCCTCAAACGTCCCCGCGGGCGTGAACACATACCGAAGCCGCCCCGGCACCGACCCGACGTTCTTAAACGCATGCACCGACCCTTTCGGCACGAACCCCACGTCGCCCGGTTTCATGTGATGGCGCACCCCGTCGATCTCGACGTCGAACTCGCCTTCTTCGAACAGAAACGTCTCGTCCTGCCCATGATGAATGTGCCGCCCAGGCCCCTGCCCGGGCTGCACGATGTCCTCGAACACCGCATGTGATCCGCCCGTCTGCGCTGACGACAAGAGCACCTTGAAAGTGATGACCCCCGGAAAATCCAGAGTGTCCGCGGATGAATATTGAGAATGAACCGGCTCCATATGTGCCTCCCTTAGCTTTGCTCAAGGCAAGCATATCTGCGCACATACGCGCAATTCCGCCAATTTGACCACATCTCTGTGTAATTTTGCACCAATCTGTCGCCAAACCAACTTGTGACTTGTCCCGCCGACCCGCTGCCGCTCTACTCCCCACATCCCGGAACAATGGAGCCAACACCATGTCCCTCCTCGTCCACTACTCTTTGAAATCAGCCGACGACCACGCCGCCCTGGCGACGGCCATGGAGTCCCTGGTCGCTGGCCTCAAGTCCGAAGCAATCGACGGCCTCTCTTACCAATGCTTCGCCACGG
Source organism: uncultured Boseongicola sp. (assembly GCA_964414085.1). Classification (GTDB taxonomy): domain Bacteria; phylum Pseudomonadota; class Alphaproteobacteria; order Rhodobacterales; family Rhodobacteraceae; genus Boseongicola. The sequence continues at coordinate 2,422 of CAYPVG010000359.1, forward strand.
ATGACCCCACAAAGTTCCTCGGAGTCCTTCAATTTGCAGATGAAGCAGGCTTCAAAGCCTTCCAGGCCTCCGCCGCCTTCGCGAACTACCGCGAAACGGTCACGCCCATTCTCGCTGGACCACCTTCAACGGAAAAGCTCGAGCCCATCGCTGACACCCGAGGCTAAAGCCCCAGTTCCGCCCGCACCTTCTTCGTCAGCTTCGCGACCACCAAGTCATAGCTCGCCACGATGTGCTCCTTCAGCGACGCCTCGCCCAACGCGCCGTCCTCATAGACCTGCACCCATTTCATGCCCCGTGACGCGAGATACGGCGCGGGCCGAATGCCCGGTGCGTCCGTCAACACCTCCCAGGCGATATCGCCCACTTTAAACGTGAATGCCGCTTCGCCCTCGTGCCAACCACAGATCGCAAAGACCTTGCCGCCCACCTTCCAGACATCCGCATTGCCCCATTGCACCACATGGCTCGTGGCCTTCAGATCACCGCAGAACACATTGAACTCTTCGCGCGTCATTGAAGCTTCCCCCTTGCATTCTCGACCCTAACGGTTGAGCGTCAAAGCACCACTCCAAAAGGACTGTATCCATGCCACTGACCGCCTTCGATCACGTCAACGTCCGCACCTCACGTCTGGACGAGATGATCGCCTTTTACAGTGATATCCTTGACCTCCATCCAGGCAAGCGACCCGACTTCGGCTTCCCAGGCGCCTGGCTTTATCTCGGTGAACAGGCGTACATCCATCTGGTTGGGGCAGACGGTCCGTTAGATGCAGGAGACAATCTCACCCTCGAACATTTCGCCTTCCGCGCCAAAGATTTCAAAGCCTTCGAAGACAAACTTAAGGCTCGCGGAATCGACTACCAACTGGCGGTCATAAAAGATTTTCAGATTGTGCAGGTAAATTTCTTCGACCCGGACGGCAATCACATCCACGTCGATTTCCACACAAGTGAGATGGAGGGCTGACGAACCCAATCCCCGACCTAAGTCTCCGGTATGCGGTATCTTATCCCTCTCCTTCTATTCGCGTTCCCGGCCTCGGCTTGGGAATTCACGGCGTCGCCCATTTGCACAGTCTCGCACGTGACACCCGAAGCCGTAATCACCGTCACCTATGACCCACGCGAGGCGGAACCATACGCACTCAGTGTCACGCAAATCGTTCCCTGGCCGGACTTGCCCATTTTCGGGATGCAGTTCGAAGGCCCCCGTCCGCTGACCATCACAACCGATCGCCACATGATCGATGGGTCAACACTCACCGTTCGCGACAGGGGCTTTGGCAACGTTTTGAATGGCCTGGAGTTCAACCAAACGGCCTTCGCGCTTCTGGGCGACCTTGCGTTGCCCTTTCCATTAGACGACGCCGCACCGGCAATTTCCGCGTTTCGCACATGTGAAGCAGCACCCATCGCCTGAGAAACGCATCGACAGTTGGCCAAGGCGCGTGGCAAGCTTTGGAAAAGCGTGACCAGGGGCCAAACCGTCAATATGACCAAGTCACCCATTCGACCAACCGATGAAGACGCACGAAAACTCGCCCGGTCTCTCATCGATACTGCTGAGTTCGGAGCGATTGGCGTGCTCGTTGATGGTGCCCCAATGGTATCGCGCATTGCGGTCGCCACACACGCCGATGGCACCCCCCTGACACTGATCTCAGACCTATCGCTTCACACCAAAGCATTGCGCGAAAACCCTGCAGCTTCCCTCCTTTTGGGAGAACCGGGTGAGCGTGGCGATCCACTGACCCATCCGCGCATCACACTTCAGGTCAAAGCCGAGTTTCTCGAGAAAACAAACGAACTCGCACAGGAATACCTGTCTCAGCATCCGAAATCGAAGCTCTACATCGGGTTCGCAGACTTCAATTTTGTTCTTCTTCGCCCAACACACGCACATCTGAATGGCGGCTTCGGAAAGGCATTTAACCTGACCGAAGCGGACCTGGCGCGATGAAAGTCGTCGAAGACACGCGCGAAGAACTCATACTCGAAGACACCCCAACATTCCTTGCAGCCATGGTTTGGTTCATGGGCCTATTGCTATTAGCGCTCGCGATCACCGGCAGCGAAGACGGTCCCGGCGTCAAACTTCTGCTTGGACTTCTCGGTCTTGGGATAACCGCGATGGCGTGGCACTTCTTCCCTTTCCAACGCATCACGTTTTCACGAACAGACGCCGAAATGGTACGCAGGATCGCCCGGATAACGGGGGCCAAAACGGACCGTCTCGCAATCCCATCAATCGAACGCGCCGCCAGTCAGGGCAATTGGTCCGATGGCACTCGGATGGAACGCGTGGTTTTGCTGACGCCCGCGGGACCTTACCCGCTTGAGTTCGGATACAGCGGCACGTCCCGCAAGCCTGTCATCGACGCGATCAATCAATGGTTGGAAGCAGATGACCCCGCCGAGTAAGGCAGGGTCCGCACGCTCGTCGTCGTTGCATCAAATCGGCCGGTCGACGCGCGATGTCACGTGAACACGCCCCCGCACAGGCTCCGGCCATGTCAGTGACACTTGCCCACCATCCGTTCCTTGCTCGGTGCCGACGTAAGGCATCGCGAATACGGCGGAGCTTGAAGCGTTCTCGATCGCCCCTTCCGTCACAACCGAAGTCACTTCGCGGGCGCGGCCACCGAACGGCAGGTATGCAGAAACATCCAAGCTCCACGTAGTTGCCACGGACGCCTGATCGAACTGCAAGGTCACGGGGTTGATCGTATTCTGCCCAATACCGTTGAACGTATTGGCCGAAAACTCGACGTTCCGCGTCAGCCCTAAATCAAGTGTTGCGATGCTATCGTCCAACGCCTCGATCCGATCCGTCGTCCCATTCAGAGACTTGAACGTGTTGCCCGTCACCGAGAGGCCTTGAATGAAATGTCCAGGCCCGTAGGGTTTCACAACGAACCACGAAAAGAACGACGCCGCATCATTCACCGTGAAAATATTACCCGTCACAGACAGCCCACCAAACGAGAACTCCGAAGAAAACTCAGGCGCAGCATCATGCTCGTTCGTCCACTCGATAAAGCAGTTATCAATGTAGTTGCCTGTGATCACCGACTTCACATTCGGATAAGTCATAATGAGGCCCGCCACGCGCGGCCCGTCGGTTACGTTATCGCCCTGGAACCAATGGTTTCCGACGATCAGGTGGCCGTTCCCATGCAGCACCATTGTTGTGCCAAACCGCTGGAACCGATTGTCCCTAATCTTCGCATCGTTCGCATTCACATTAAACGCCAAGGACACCCGCGAAGTCGCTGCCAGTGACTGCTCGTCCGACGCGAAATGGCAGCGATCAATCTGCAAGTCCTGACAGCCGATCCCGTGGCTCGTAATCCCGCGATCCTTAGGCTTCGTGACAAAGCTGTCCTTCACATGAAAGGTCGAGCCTGAGGGAGCCATCAGAATACCACTCGCCACGCCCTGACAGTGGATCTCGACATCGGTGATCGTAAACTTCGACAACTTCGAAAAGCTCGAAAAATCAAGCACGTAGCGATAGCGCGTAAAGGTGTAATCCTGCGTCGCCGCAGGCCCGTACAACGGCTGCGACAGCGTTATCGTTCCAGCACCAATGTTCTTCGAAGTGACGTACACTTCGCGACCCACGCCAGAGCCAGTCACATGCGCCCCCACCTCAACGTTCGCGACATCCGCGACGCTCGAGAGGGTATAGGGCTGGGCGACACCATAGGTGCCCTGAGACACCACAACTCCGCTGTCCCAAGCCGACCCTGGGACCACGTTCAACTGCCCGTTTCTCAATACACGGCGGATTTCATAGACATCTGTTCCCATCGCCTCCGACACATCAATCGGCGCTGAAACCTCGACACGCCGCCCGCCCAGATCAAAGCTTTCATGATCCGAGAAGTTCACCAATGCGCGTAGCCCCTGCCGAAGCCCTTCAACCTCGCCCCCAAAGGCCGCGGCATAAGTCGGAAGGTCAAAATTCCGGCGCAGGATCAATCGCTTGTCGCTCGGCAGCGAAACCGTACCAACAAATCTCACCGGGTACTCAAACGTCACATTTTCACTCAGAACGTAGCTACCGTCAGGCACCAAGACGCCACGGCCGAGCGCTGCCGCATTTGCAGCGATGAACGCGTTCGTGTCGTCGGTCGCACCGTCACCGACCGCCCCAAAATCACGGACATCCACCCAATCCATCAGCACGCGGTGGAAGACCGAGGTCACATCTTCAATGACGATGTCATCAACACGGACAACGCCGCCGGTCGGCCCCGTCAGGTCCAGTCCGAAATGCCCGTAAAGCACAGGCTCGCCCCAATAAAGATCGACACCCGTCCGCGGCCCAGCACCAATGATCGCCGAAACTTCAACGACTTCGCCATAACTTGTCAGCGTCACCGATGAGCCAAATGTCGTCAGCCCGGTCACCTCGGCACCGCCCGACTGACCGGCCCAACCGGCAATCCGTACCGTCGGCAACGCTCCTGCGACCGCCTTCACTCGCGCCGTTACCCGCAGGTAGCACCCCGGCAAAATCGACGTCTCGCCAGTGTACCGCACCTTCTGAACGCTGTCGGTCTTCAACAGCTCCAGACAACTTCCAAAGTCAGTATCAGCGGGAACAACCGCCGCTGTTCCAAGACTATCGTATGTCGTTGATCCCGGTGTTCCGTCTTCGCTCGACCAGACCGATAGCCCGTTGGCAAACGCTGGCGGCATAAAGACCAACCCGTCGGTGATTGCTTTGTTCATTCTCGCGCCCCTTCCCTAGGACGAAAGCGTCAACGCACCGCAAAAAACGGTGCTGACCAAAGCTTTGGTCGATACGTCGCTTTCGTGATGCGGCCGGGCCAATCCCGGCGTCGGGCAAGCGGTTTACGCGCGTTCTGTTAAACGCGCATAAACCATGCGTACGGTGCTGGGCCTTAAGCCCCTACACCCGGCGCGCGAAGCAGCTGAACACCATTGATGCGCCAGCCTTCGTTGGTTTCGATCATTTGGTAGTCGAGAATGTGGATATTGCCGGCCTGATCGCGGATCAGGACCTTCTGCCAAAGGTTTCCGGCAATCTCGCGCAACTCCAGGAACCGCAACTCGTCAGGACGCCAGACCATCGGATACCCATTGCGAACCATCGCTCCAAAATTGGACGGGCCGCCAAACAGCATCTGAATGTTTGGTGACGCAAAACGATACGCTTCCACAAAATCGTCGACGCGGAATGCGTCGATCTGACCTTGAATGGTGCCCTCAATCCCCGGCTCGGATGGCAATGCATCCTGAGCAAAAGCGGCCCCGGTCACCCCGATGCACAAAGCCGCTGCCAAAACCAATCGACGCATTCCACGCCCCCTTCCCGCTGTCCTCTCATAGGAGTCTACGGGATAGAGCGTGTTTTGGTTCTAATTTTTAGGCATCAGTAGCAGGTCAGGGCCTCAGCCCAGCTCACCTGACAGCCCACGATCGAGGAGCGCGACTGTCTCATCAACACCATATAGCGCAATGAACCCGCCGAAACGCGGCCCCTGAGAGGCGCCCAAAAGCACCTCGTAAAGCGCCTTGAACCAATTGCGCAGCGGCTCGAACCCATGCTCCTTGCCCACGGCAAAGACCATCGACTGCAGTTCTTCCGCGTCAACTGCGCCATCCCAAGCCATCAAGCGAGCCCGCAAGTCTTCCAATGCCGCACGCTCTTGGTCGTCGGGCGCACGGAACTCGCGTGTCGGTGCCACGAAGTCATTGAAATAACGCACCGCAAATCCCGCGGCGGCATCCAGATCAGGATGCGTCTCAGGCGATGCCTCAGGCGCATACCGGCGGATAAAGCCCCAAAGTGTTTCCTTGTCCTCGGCCCCGGACACAGACGCAAGGTTCAAGAGCATCGCGAATGGCACCACCATATTCGACGCTGGCACGTTGTGGCCGTGAATATGGAACACTGGGTTCGCCAGACGCGCTTTCTCGTCCTGATCGGCATAGGCGCGCAACTGCTGGTGATACTCATCCACCGCTTTCGGGATCACGTCGAAATGCATCCGCTTCGCCGTCTTCGGCTTTTGGTACATGAAGTACGACAGGCTTTCGGTCGACGCATAGCTCAGCCACTCATCGATTGAGATGCCGTTGCCCGTCGACTTCGAAATCTTCTGCCCGTTCTCATCCAAGAACAGTTCATACGTGAAATGCTCCGGTGCCTTCACCCCGAGGATCTCACAAATCCGGTCATAGATCGGCGTGTTGGTCGAATGGTCTTTACCGTACATCTCGAAATCAACACCAAGCGCGGCCCAGCGTGCGCCGAAATCCGGCTTCCACTGCAGCTTCACCTGCCCGCCCGTGACGGGCAGCGTCCACTCCCGTCCCTCTTCGTCGTCAAACGTGATTGTGCCGTCGGCCGCGTTCACCTCTTTCATGGGAACGTACAACACACGTCCTGTCTCAGGATGCAGCGGCAGGAAGATCGAATAGGTCTCGCGCCGCTCATCGCGCAACGACTTCAACATCACCTTCATGATGTCGTCATAGCGCTCAGCAGCACGCAGCAGAATCTCGTCAAACTGACCCGTCTTGTAGAAGTCCGTCGCCGAATAAAAGTCGTACTCAAACCCGAACGTATCCAAAAACCGACGCAGCATTGCGTTGTTGTGGTGTCCAAAACTTTCGAATTCACCGAACGGATCCGGCACCGCCGTCAAAGGCTTCTGCAAATGCTCTTTCAGCATCTCCTGGTTCGGAACGTTCCCGGGCACTTTCCGCATTCCGTCCATGTCGTCCGAAAAACAGATCAGCCGTGTCGGTATATCTGAAATAACTTCGAACGCCCGACGGATCATCGTCGTGCGCAACACTTCACCAAATGTCCCGATATGCGGAAGACCTGACGGCCCGTAACCCGTCTCGAACAGCACGTAGCCCTTTTCAGGCGGCGCGTTTTCATAGCGTTTCAAAATGCGGCGCGCCTCTTCAAAGGGCCAAGCCTTCGAGGTCATTGCAGCATCTATCAAAGCGGTCATTTCACATTTCCTTCAAACGGTACGCGACGATCCCGGCGCGCAAGGCCCGCTACCTATTGCGGGCGGCGTATGTCGTCAATAAATTCAGGATGGAATCCCCGAAAAGGAACGCATTTTGTCCCTCTCCCCGAACGATTACACGCCCGCCGATACGCTTGTCGCCATCATGATCGCCATTTCTGCCTCTGACGAGACCATTCGCACGTCCGAACTGGTCACGATCGAGCGCATCATCAACCACCTGCCCGCCTTTGCCGATTTCGACATGGCACGCTTGAAAGACATCTCAAACGGGGTGTTCGATATGTTCGCTGACGAAGACGGTCTCGACATCTTTTGGGACGTGGTGCGAACAACTCTCCCCGAACGACTGTATGAAACGTCCTACGCAATGGCGTGTGATGTCGCTGTCGCAGACGGCGCGGTTCTTCAAGACGAACTCGAACTCCTCGCCG
>CAYPVG010000360.1:0-9093 GCA_964414085.1 uncultured Boseongicola sp.
GCACTGACAGGCCCACGTTCTGGATTTCAGAAGATGGCTCCCAAACTCCAACTGTGCATATCCCGCTGAGTGCTGCTTCTCGAGCAGACGTCAATGCGTTTTACAAAGCTGCTTTGGCTGCTGGTGGTAAAGACAATGGCACACCGGGTTTGCGTCCACATTACCATGAACACTACTATGGGGCGTTTGTTCTGGACGAAGACGGCAACAATATCGAAGCGGTTTGCCATCGCCCTGCGTCGTAGCGAGCTGGTGGTTCAGGCTGGTTCTCTCTTTCAGAATCAACTAGTGGCTGGCGCATGACAGAAAACACCTCAGAAACCCGCGCTGGATTTGTGGCGCTGATCGGCGAACCGAATGCCGGAAAGTCCACGCTTTTGAACCGCATGGTCGGGGCCAAGGTTTCGATCGTAACGCATAAGGTTCAAACCACGCGAGCACGTATCCGCGGCGTCGCCATTGAAGGTGACGCACAGATTGTATTTGTGGACACGCCAGGACTATTCCGCCCACGCCGCCGGTTGGACCGTGCGATGGTCGCTGCAGCATGGGGTGGGGCGTCGGATTCCGACGTGGTCGTGCTGATGATTGAGGCGCATCGTGGGATAACCCCCGGTGTCGAGGCGATCCTTACGAGCTTGTCAGAGCGTGTCGGCCAAGCCCCTGTGGCGCTGGCCATCAACAAAATTGATCGGGTCCAGCGGTCAGAGCTTTTGTCACTCACCGAAGAGATGAATGCGCGGTTCGAGTTTGCCGAGACATTTATGATCTCGGCTGAAAAGGGCTATGGCGTGGACGACTTAAAGAAATGGTTGGCGGGTGCGTTGCCCGACGGGCCGTGGCTTTATCCCGAGGATCAGATCGCCGACTTGCCCATGCGGATGATTGCGGCCGAGATGACGCGCGAAAAACTGACTTTGCGTTTGCATCAGGAATTGCCGTACCAGCTGACGGTCGAAACCGAAGCCTGGGAAGAGCGCGAAGACGGATCGGTTCGCATTGATCAGGTGATTTATGTCGCTCGTGATGGCCACAAGGGTATCCTGCTTGGCAAGCGGGGCGAGACAATCAAGGCGGTAGGCCAACTGGCGCGGGCCGAGATTTCGGAGTTCTTGGGCAGGAAGGCGCATCTGTTCCTTCAAGTCAAAGTACGTCCGAACTGGTTAGATGAGGCAGAGCGTTACAGCGAGATGGGCCTCGATTTCTCGGATGGGAATGGATGACGCCCCGGCTGACGTCCGAGATATGGGTGGCGGCTTACCTGACACGCTGCCGATTGGCGGATATTCCGGCCTTTGTCGTGGCGCGAGGAGACCATACTGCGGGCGCAGTGATGGTGAAGCTCAACACACTCGATGGGAATGCGCGATGTTTCCATAGATCCTTTGATCTGATGACGGGGGAACGACAGTGGGTTGTGCACATCGAAGGGGATGAAGCTGACGTTGAAGTAAGCGTCAACAAGCAGCGTTCTTTCGATCCTGATTTGTGGGTTATCGAGATCGAAGACCGGCAGGGTCGGCATTTATTGGATGAGCCAGGTTTGGAATAGGGGCTCTGCCCCGCCCGTCCTTTTGGACGGACTCCCCGGGATATTTTCGCCAAGAAGAAAGCAGGTTAGTTTCGCAAAATGGATTGGCGCGAAGAGGGTGTTTTGTTGGCCGTGCGCAAGCATGGCGAGACATCCGCGATCATTGACGTATTTACGGAAGGCCACGGGCGGCATGCAGGTGTTGTTCGAGGCGGGACGAGCCGCAAGATAGCGCCCGTTTTGCAGCCGGGGGCGCAGTTGGACGTCACGTGGCGAGCGCGGCTTGAAGATCACCTGGGCACGTTCAGTGTAGAGCCTGTCAGAAGCCGCGCTGATCTGATGTCGGCTCGGGACACGCTGGCGGCGATGAACGCAGTGACCGCCCTGTTGGCGTTTGCTCTGCCAGAGCGCGAGGCGCATCCGGAGCTTTATCAGCGATCACTTGCGATGCTCGATATGATCGGAAACGGACCGTTTTGGACGCTAGCGTATCTTCGGTGGGAGTTGGCCTTGCTAGACGATCTTGGTTTCGGGCTCGACCTTGGGCGCTGTGCGGTTACCGATCGCTCGGATAATCTTGTTTTTGTTTCGCCGAAGTCCGGGCGGGCGGTGTCGCGCGCAGGTGCCGGAGAGTGGGCGGATCGTATGTTGCCGTTGTCCCCCGCCTTGATTGGCGAAGGCGACGGGAGCCCATCCGAGGTGCTGGATGGTCTTAAGGTGACAGGCCATTTTCTGGCCCAGAGTTTCGCGTCTTCGATAGGGGGCAAGCCGCTGCCTGCGGCCCGCCAAAGGTTTGTTGATCTGATTGCGCGTCAAGCGCTCTAGGCGAGCAGTCTCCGCGCAATCACCTGCGCTTGGATCTCGGCGGCACCTTCAAAGATGTTCAAGATACGAGCATCGCAAAGGATACGGCTGATCTTATACTCCAGCGCGAACCCATTCCCGCCGTGGATTTGCAGCCCGTTGTCAGCGGCGGCCCAAGCCACGCGCGCACCGAGAAGTTTGGCCATGCCAGCTTCGAGATCGCAGCGTCGATCATTGTCCTTCTCGCGGGCCGAGAAATAGGTGAGCTGACGCGCCACCATGATTTCTACGGCCATCATCGCCAACTTGGACGACACACGCGGGAATTCGATCAGGGATTTGCCGAACTGTTTGCGGTCTTCGGCGTATTGCATGGATACATCCAGCGCTGACTGGGCCACACCGATGGCGCGCGCTGCGGTCTGAATGCGGGCGGACTCGAAGGTTTGCATGAGCTGCTTGAACCCTTGACCCTCCTCACCACCGAGTAGGTTTTCGCCCTTCACCTCGAAACCGTCGAAGTTGACGGTGTATTCTTTCATGCCGCGATACCCGAGGACCTCGATTTCGCCGCCTGAGAGGCCTGCATCCATGAAAGGGGTTTCGTCGGTCCCGGGGGTTTTCTCTGCTAGGAACATGGACAGACCGCGATGGTCCGTCGTGTCGGGGACGGAGCGGGCGAGCACGGTCATGACATGGGTGCGGGCAGCGTGGGTGATCCAGGTCTTGTTGCCGGTGATCGTCCAGTTATCGCCGGTCTTTGTCGCTTTGGTGCGGAGTGAGCCGAGGTCGGACCCTGTGTTCGGTTCGGTGAACACTGCCGTGGGAAGGATTTCACCTGAGGCAAGGCCGGGGAGCCATTTCTCCTTCTGCTCCTCAGTGCCGCCGCAGATGATAAGTTCTGCGGCGATCTCGGACCGTGTGCCGAGCGATCCGACGCCGATGTAGCCGCGGCTCAGTTCTTCGGACACGACGCACATGGACGCCTTGGAGAGGCCGAAGCCGCCGTATTCTTCGGGGATGGTGAGGCCGAAGACACCCATTTCCGAGAGCTCTTCGATGATTTCCATCGGAATCAGCTCGTCTTTCAGGTGCCATTCATGGGCATCCGGTTCGACGCGTTCCTTGGCGAAACGGCGGAATTGCTCGCGGATCATTTCAAGTTCGTCGTCGAGACCGGTTTCGCCAAAGCAGATGTCGGCGGTGCGTTCCCGCATGATCTCGACAAGGCGTGTACGGGCAGCTTGCGTGTTGCCATCTTGGGTCAGAGTCATGACACCCGGTGCCATCATGCCGCGTTGGTCGTCTTGAGTCAGACCAAGGTCTTGCAGGCGAACGATCTCTCCTTGGCTCATCGGGATGCCGCCGTAGAGTTGCCAGAGGTACTCGCCAAATGTGATCTGAAGGATCAACTGTTCAAGCTCGCCAAACTTACCTTCGGCGTCTAGGCGCTCTGCCCAGCCATGCATTTGGCGCAAAGATTCGACATAAGTGGCCACCCAGGCCAGACCGTGGGCTGCGGTCTGGTTCTGTTCGATCAAGGTTGCGCTGACGCGATCACCATCCGCAACCTGAGCTCGGACGACGTCTTTTGCACGTTCGAGAATGGATTCGGCGGCGCCAACGGCCTCTCTCGCCATCGCCAGAAGATCGTTGAGAATGAGCGGTTTCGTCATCGGAGCGGATCCATCATGCGGCATTGCAACATTTCCCATTTCTGCACCTGCGAAGGTTTAGAGGCAAGAAATCCAGTGCGCAAGAAGATTTCAAAAATTATCCAAAATAATTTCGATTGTAACTTTGATGATTTTGCGTGGGGCAGGCGCATGTCTGGAACTTGGTGGGTAAAACAGATAATGAGTGACATAGTGCAGTTTTGCGAAACCGAGAGGATGTGCAGGTGTCAAAGTTGAGTGTTCCGGCGGCTCTGAAACGCGCAGAGGCTCATGTAAAATCAGGTGAGATTGCTGAGGCGCAACGCATCTATTCAGCTGTATTAAAGGCGCGGCCCAATCACCCCAAAGCGCTGCGCAGCCTGAAACAAATTGGCGGAATGAATGGGCATTCCTCATCCGAACCGACCGAGGCAGAAGTTCGCAAGATCGGTGACATGTACAAGGGCGGAGATATGGACGGCGCGCTAAAACGCACGCGCAAGATGCTTCAGACTTTTCCGAACTCGGCCCACCTGTGGAATTTCGTGGGGGTTATCAACAATGCCTTGGGTAATAGGTCCGAAGCCGTGGATGCGATGCAGCGCGTGACGGAACTCAACCCAAGTTCGCCAGAGGCGTTTCTGAACCTGGGCAACGGATTGCGGGCCGAACGAAGATACCGCGAAGCCGCAGACGCGTTGGAGAAAGCTGTGGCGCTGAGACCGAATTATGCTTTTGCATTCAATACTCTGGGTAATGTGCTCAGCGATATTGCGGATTACGACAAAGCCGTGGTGGCTTATAAAAAGGCGTTAAAACTCAAACCAAACTACAGCAACGCGCTATTCAATCTGTCTTTGGCCCTGACCCAGCAGGAGGACATTGACGACGCAGTTAGTTATGCGCGTCTATGCGTCGAAGCCAGCCCAACGACACCCGACGGTTACGCAGGTTTGGGCGAAGCCGAGTTGGCGCGCGGCAACCACGACGCAGCTATTGAATGGTTCGAGAAGGCCCTGTCCAAGGACGAACAGAACCTTACGGCCAAGCTTGCCCTTGGCCGGGCGCATGTCGATGGGCGAAACAAAAATTCAGCCGAAGTGATCTACCGGGAAGTTCTTGCGCGCAATCCACGCCACGCGGGGGCGTACAACCAACTTGCCGCCCTCAAGAAATTCACAGACATCGACGACGATGTCATTGCTATGGAAAATCTCCGTGCGGAACTCGGTGACCAGAGGAACATGGAGGACCACGAGCAGATCAACTTTGCTTTGGCCAAGGTTTATCGCGATGTCGGTGACTACGAACAGTCGTTCGCGCGGATCAAGCAAGGAAATGATCTCTTGCTTGAGCGTATCGACTACGACCTTGAGGAAGATGTTTCCCTGTTCGCCCGGATCAAGGAAACCGCCCCTAAGCTCAAGCCCGTTGAGGTGGCAGAGCGACCGCCTGTCCTTCCAATTTTCATTGTCGGAATGCCCAGATCGGGGACGTCACTGACAGAACAGATATTGTCGTCCCATTCCCAGGTGTCGGCTGGCGGAGAGCTTGGGTATGCGGCCAAGTTCGGGGAGCAAATCGCAGACGGAACGGTAGACGCGACGCCAGAGAATATCCTGAAATTCCGACAAAAATACCTTGAGCGGATTGAAAAGTTATCGGACGGCCTACCGTTTGTAAGCGATAAAATGCCCCACAATTTCAGGTTCGTCGGGTTGTTGAATGCCGCGTTCCCGGACGCAAAGATCGTGCGCATGAGGCGCGATGCCCGTGCCGTGGCCTGGTCCAATTTCTGGCAATATTTCGCGCGCCGCAAACTTGGGTACTCGTTTTCGTTGGATGCGACAGTTGAGTTCTATCACATGTTCGAGGATCTGATGGCATTTTGGCATGAACAGTTGCCTGGGCGCGTCTGGGATTTCGACTATGACCTTTTGACCGAGGATCAAGAGGTGCAAACTCGCCGTTTTCTTGAGGCGTTGGATCTGCCTTGGGAGGACGCTTGCCTTTCGCCGCACAAGAACCGACGCGCAGTTCGAACAGCGTCGAAATTGCAGGTGACCAAACCGGTCTATAAGGCCAGTTCCGCTGAATGGCAGAAGTTTGAACCATTTATTGGCGGCGCGTTCGATAGTTTGGCGCAATATCAATCTTCATGACTGACCTGGCAAGAACTAGAGTAATGTCTTAAGCGATTTTTTCCCGCTCGGGTGTTTGGTCAAATTCGTCGAGCAAAGCGTTTTCCTCACAGTCTCCATAGCTGGTAACAGATAACCAATCTTGCATGGTGCGAGATATAAGCGCGTCGCCACTTAGGAACATGCGTCCGGCCTCTTGTTCGCGCGCGACAGTGGAGCGAGCGAGGAGCACAGAAGTTAAAGACAACTTTGAAGTCTCCACATAGAGATCAACGTCAAATCCCGGGATATCTGTGCACATCTCGACGGCTTTCCCGGGCCGGATCAATGCCCAATAGGTGTTGTACTCCAGTTCTGGGTCGTCAAAGCGGAATTGGATGACGACCTGTCTTTGCGGGAGTTTCTCCGTGACGAAGTACCCGCGCATTTTCCACATAAGAGTCGAGACGTCGAGTGAGCCGAGCGCAGCGCGAGCCTTAATATTTTTTTGCGCCCAGAGCGCGAGCGCGTTCATGGCTGGCTCGAGGTCGATGGCGGCTTGAGTGCGTATATAGTCGACGGTTCCAGTTGCCGGGTCTTCGATGCGTTCGATCAACCCATTTGCTTCAAGCTCTTTAAGGCGTCGTGACAACAGAGCTGGAGAGATGCTTCCAACTCCGCGTCGGATATCGTTGAAGCGTGTATTGCCGGCCCATAGTTCAGATAGGATAGGCAGGGTCCAACGCGGTTCAACGACTTCACACGCGTGAGTGATCGGGCATACGAGTCCGTAGGGCTTATCGGTCATCTGAGTACCTCCGTGCTCGAAAGCTACCCGATTCCCTTTGGTTCCACCTAGTTCACAATCTGTACCGGGAGTGCTTCACATCCTGCACTACCCCGATTGAGGCGTATTTTTGCAGGGTGTTTCCAGAATAACAGCGGCGTTCAAGCCGATCACCAAGGAGACACGATCATGACGACGGCCACACAGACATTCGGTAGACTTCACCAAATTGCACACGCAATCCTAGCGCACCTTTCACGCGAAACTCCTCGTGAGCAGCCCGAGAAGGAGTCCACTATGTCCTACTTTGATGCGCCCACATCCGCGGACGTTATGGCACGGCTTCATATCCGAGCGTACTACGGAGGTTAATCTTAGCATTCCGTAGAAGGGCTGGGCTCGCAGATAGGAGCAATTCTTCTTTACTTGTAAGTTAGGTGAGTTCTGCCACCAACAGAGCGAGTTCAATTCGAAGAATCAAACGAGAGCATCTACCGCAACAAAAAAGGGGTCGCCAATGGCGACCCCTTTCCATGTCTTGTGCCGGGTTGGCTTACATCATGCCGCCCATGCCGCCCATGTCGGGCATAGCAGGTGCGCCAGCGCCTTCTTTGGCCGGCTTGTCGGCAACCATGGCTTCGGTCGTGATCAGGAGACCAGCGATCGATGCTGCGTCCTCCAGAGCTGTCCGAACAACCTTGGCTGGGTCGATAACGCCGAAGGCGAACAGGTCGCCATACTCTTCCGCTTGAGCATTGAAGCCGAAGGAAGAATCGTTGCTTTCGCGAACTTTGCCAGCAACGACTGCGCCGTCCACGCCTGCGTTCTCGGCGATCTGGCGAAGCGGAGCTTCGAGAGCGCGACGAACGATGGCGATGCCTGCGTCCTGATCGCTGTTCTCACCAGAGAGGCCGTCGAGTGCTTTGCCGCCCTGAACCAGAGCAACACCACCGCCTACAACGATGCCTTCCTGAACAGCAGCACGTGTTGCGTTCAGTGCGTCATCAACGCGGTCTTTACGCTCTTTCACTTCAACTTCGGTCATGCCGCCGACGCGGATGACGGCAACGCCGCCAGCCAGCTTAGCAACACGTTCCTGAAGCTTTTCACGGTCGTAGTCGGAAGTCGTTTCTTCGATCTGCTGACGGATCTGAGCAACGCGTGCTTCGATTTCAGCTTTCTCGCCAGCACCGTCGACGATGGTTGTTTCGTCTTTGGTGATGGAAACGCGCTTGGCTGTGCCGAGCATGTCCATGGTGACCGACTCCAGCTTCATGCCGAGGTCTTCAGAGATGACCTGACCGCCTGTGAGGATCGCGATGTCCTGCAGCATGGCTTTACGGCGATCGCCGAAGCCAGGTGCCTTAACAGCAGCGATTTTCAGACCACCGCGCAGTTTGTTGACGACGAGCGTAGCAAGTGCTTCGCCTTCGACGTCTTCTGCGATGATGAGAAGCGGCTTAGTGGACTGGATGACAGACTCGAGAAGCGGAACCATTGGCTGAAGCGAGGAAAGCTTCTTCTCGTGAAGCAGGATGACTGCGTCTTCCAGCTCGGTAACCATTTTGTCCGGGTTGGTGACGAAATAAGGCGACAGGTAACCACGGTCGAACTGCATGCCTTCAACAACTTCAGTCTCGGTTTCGAGACCTTTGTTTTCTTCGACGGTGATTACGCCGTCGTTGCCGACCTTCTGCATAGCACCAGCAATCTGGTTGCCAATTTCAGCTTCGCCGTTGGCGGAGATAGTGCCAACCTGAGCGACTTCGTCGGAGTCTTTAACGTCGCGGGAAGCAGATTTGATTGCTTCAACAACGTTGGACACAGCGAGGTCGATGCCGCGCTTGAGGTCCATTGGGTTCATGCCAGCGGCAACCGACTTCATGCCTTCTTTGACGATGGCTTGTGCAAGTACAGTTGCAGTGGTGGTGCCGTCGCCGGCTTCGTCGTTGGTGCGGGAAGCAACTTCCTTCACCATCTGCGCGCCCATGTTTTCGAACTTGTCTTCAAGTTCAATCTCTTTCGCGACAGATACACCGTCTTTGGTGATGCGTGGTGCACCGAAAGATTTTTCGATGACGACGTTGCGGCCTTTCGGGCCGAGAGTAACCTTAACAGCGTCCGCGAGAGTGTTCACACCCTTCAGCATGCGGTTGCGTGCATCGGTATCGAATTTGACGTCCTTAGCAGCCATTT